>CAZSTY010000348.1:0-1516 GCA_964609885.1 uncultured archaeon | reverse complement strand
CATTAAGAGGACAGTTGTTCGTGCAGATGAACTTGGTCTTGCGTTTGTGAATTTGAATGAGCTAGAAGCGAGCGAAACCAATTTTCAAAGACTGCGTTCGCGTGGCTATCATTTGCGTGACATGTCCAGTGCGAGCATCGCGGGGAGTGCAGAAACAGCAGTTCGTGTCCTACGTTGGTGGTCTGACCACGGGGGCGTCTCTCTCCATTACTGTTCATCACGTTACAAGGATACTGTTCAGATGCGAAACAGACTGTGGCGCCGTTTACAGCACACTCAGAGAGAGTTCGAGGAGGCGGATGACGATGAACCCCTGCTGATTCTGGGTGTCGTGAGGGCGCACCATGGCGAGAGGGCCGAACTTGAAACTCTGAAGAGGGTCTACCGAGTGTTGGCTGAAGAGTTCGAGGTGCCCCGTGAACTCATGAATCTGGATCTCCAACATGAGCGGGTGGAGGTTGCCCCTTGGGTGCTCGATGAGATTGCTGACGTGCTCCAAGAGCGGCTCCCCGATGCGAGGGTTCTCGAGATCGGAATCGCCTACGAATATCCCACTTGGGATAGGCTTCAGGTTCGTTTCGACCCACTGTGATTCATTGCTCTACCTTGAAGCGCAGAATAGCTGCAATTCCTCCTAGGCTCTGCAGCTGATTGCCCGCCGGATGATCAGTCGACACTATGTGGACCTGTCCACGTGCATGTTCGGTGTTCCTGATTAGAGTGTCCAACGTTCTTCGTTCGTCGTCGGCAGCTCCTCGGAGCTTCTCATCTGTGACTAACAGATGTTCTACTGCTCCAAATTGCACTGCCCGGGCCACTTCATCATCACCGTAGGCGCCAAGTCCGTCATCCTTGGCGATATGCGTTAAGAGTTCCTCAACAAGACGAGTTTCCGTTTCGACCTTTACTTCTGACAGGACTCTCGATATGACCCCACGAAAGAGAATCTCCTTTGCGGCAGGTATACCAATTGTATTAGTGCCCTCGACAACGATGGGTGGACGGTTCTTTATTGGTGCCGACAATAGATACTCCTTGAAATGATTCTTGACAAATCCCGGGCCGCATATGACAATCAGCCCTATCTCATTCTGTTGCAGAATGGACTCCACCTGTGTCGTCACATCTCGAAAGAACTCCCTCATGGTTGCATCGTGGGTCTTCTGGTCGCCGCGTTTCCTTGATATGCTGGTCCTTATCCGCGCCGCCTCTCGAACCCCAAAGTCCGCCACTAGTAGTAGCTCCGCTGCCCCATCTTCTATGGTGACCAGCAGCGCCATTGGGCTAGCCCTTGCTCTCTGTGCCATCTCTATCCTATTGAGCACATACTTGGGCCACTGATCCTTGACGATAGTGAGTATGGTTCCCGGTTCGATATTGAAGGTGTGATGAGAGCCAACGTTCACAAGGTCTGAGGGGCCCTCCAATATTCGTCCCTTGATTCTCACTCGATTTGAGAACGTATGGAACGAAATGTCTTCGACCTCAAGTACGAGAGTCATCGGTTTTCTCACGC
>CAZSTY010000347.1:0-1547 GCA_964609885.1 uncultured archaeon | reverse complement strand
GTTTCAACTGGCTCGTGGCAGAGGTGGACGACCAAGTGATTGGTGAAACAATCTTCGCCACGACCGAGAGGGCTGGAGTCGGTCTCGTCGGAGTCTTCTTGAGCCTTGACATCGACGTGAGGTATCAGAAGAGAGGGATTGGACGAGAACTGGTGCGAAGCGCCGAGAACGCCATGGCGCGGACGGGTGCGGTGAGGGCCTTTGCCGACGCCCCTCCGAGTTCCTACAACTTCTGGATGAAGATGGGGTATTTCGCCACGCGGCCTGTCGTTGTCTTGAGACGCAGTACGGCCAGAGCGCGGGGACGACTACCTCGGGACATCACAATGAGAGAGATCTCAGACTTCTACCACACACCAAGGGCCCTGCGGTTCTCAAATCTCGCTCACGTCGGAGCGACCCTCCGACTGGCAAGAGAAATCCTTGATTTCGGAAAGAGGGGAATGATTGTGGAGTTTAGGTCTCACGAGTCAATTGCAGGCGTGGGTGTCGTGTGCCAGGGGACCTCGTCGGTTGGAGAGTTCGTTGTGGATGTTATGCCCGGTCACGAAGAGCATCTCTCAGCCATGACAGGTTGCATTACCCGTTTGGCGAGAAGAATGCGTCTGAAGGAGATATACTCCAACGTTCCAGTTGATGCAGTGGATCTCTTCGCCGACACTACAGGATGGGCAGAGGATGAGGAGAGCCTCGTCCCAGTCACCCGGTTACTGTGAACTCCTGCTCTCTTCCTCCAATATCAGATGGAAGAGCCAGTTCGTGAATACAAGTGCAGTGCCAATTGCCCAGATGCTAGCGAGATTGATGTGCCACACCAAGAGCTCAAGCGTTGTCACACCCAGTACCACAAAGAGGCCACCAGTGACGGCGAAGAATAGGAGGTCAACGAGCAGCATGGTAAACACCGGCTTTCTCTGTTTCAGCCGGTAGAGTGGAATTAGGAACGCCACTGCCAGAAGAGCCACACCGCTGGCAATCTCCTCGATCTTCATGCTCGCGAAGCCGAAGTCTCTTGAAGTCTCAGCCTCCAACCCCTCGGGGGTAGTGACCACGACCTTAACGGTGTGCTGCCACTTGGAGTACGCGCTAACATCAAAGGAGAAGTTGTACACCCCTGGTGCAACTGTCACGTTGTCAAGAGTAGGAACGACCTCATCATCGACATAGACGCTCAGCATGACATGATCCCAAGTCGACTCAATGTTGACGCTGAATGTTGCCATGCCAGCCACGATGTCCTGCTTCGGACCAACGAAAGACACGGAGGGGACACCATGGTTGTTGACAACCAGAATCATCTCGGTCCTGTCACTGTGGCCGAGGCCGTCGTACGCACAGAATGTGAAGTTGTGCTCACCTTCGGACATCCATGTGGTGTCCATCGAGACCTCTGAAACACCGGCCGACAGCGTGACATTCTTCATGTCGGAGACCAGCTGTCCGTCAACATAGGCCGTGAACAGAACAGACTCGAACGGCGTGAATACTTTCACGCGGAACTCGTAAGTGCCGGAGATCTCGCTGTATTGAGTCAGACCCAATATGCT
>CAZSTY010000346.1:0-1582 GCA_964609885.1 uncultured archaeon | reverse complement strand
GAAGATTGATGAGGCGAGCACCCCTCCAGACACCCGTCCGGCGACAGCGAAAGATGACGCGAATAGTTTGCCGGCCAGCAAGAATACGAGTACGGCAACGGGGACCGTCGATACTGCAACATGAGAGATGACATCGAAGCCCAGTCCTGCAATTGTGAGTGACGGATCTATGAACAGAGCAGCAATGAACAGTACAACGCAAGCAAACAGAGAGCCCGCAATGGGGTCTGCCCAGTCGGGCAGTTTGAGGCGGAACAGGTTACGCGTGTACATCAGAAACACCGCGAAGAAGATGCCCACCAGGCCTGAAATCACCCCCAATAGAATCACGGCGGGCACAAGGTCAAGCGTGAAGATCATCACTGCGTCGAACTCGAACAGAGGATGGATGCCGAGGATGAGACCCAAGACCAAGTAGGAGGTGATAGAGGCCAGCACCATTGGAACAAAGAAGCCAAGCCGGGCATCCTGTTTGTACGGTGCCTCCGCTGCAAAGAGAGTTCCACCGAGAGGAGCCTTGTAGATTGCTGCGGTGCATGCTGCTGAGCCCATCATGAGAAACACACGCAACTGGGCAGGACGTGTGTACCCCAGCTTGCGCCCGATGAAATTACCAATCGCTGCGCCGATGAGAACAGCCGGCCCTTCTTGGCCCACAGGATTCCCGGACCCTATCGATACTGAGGTTGCAAGTAACTTGGTGAGTGCCGTACGAGATCGTATGTCGCCGGGTCGGTGGGTGAGTTCTATGGCCTTCGAGATTCCACTACCCTCAATCTCCCGAGCACCAACATAGATAAACAGACCAGAGAAGAGGCCGCCAATCAGCGGGGCCACGTAGATGGGCAACCACGAGAAGAGCAACGTGAAACCATCAAGCAGTATCCGGAACAGTACCATGAAGAGGCCACAGATGATCCCCGTGAGAATCGCAACAGGGACGTATATCCTGTAGAAATGCGAGAAATGGGAGAAGTGGAATATCTCTCGCAGTGGTCTCACACGCTCGCCTATGTGCTCTTCCTCGTTGGTCTCTTCCAATTCTGCCACAACATTGAGTTGATGCAATCCCTTTTATCAGTCCTACTGGAGTAGAGGAAACCAGTAAGACAGGCATCAGGGATGTTGACCACTGTTGACGGATGAGCAGTCAGGTTGGGCCTCAGACGATGATCAGCCGGGTCCAACAATCGAGGAGATCCAGGCCAAGCTTGACGAGATTGCTCATCGCCTTGAGAGAGTCGAGAGATTGATTCAGAGAATCAGCCCAGACCTTGAGGAAGTCAGCCAGTCTGCAAGGGCGATTCGCCAAGGCTTCGAGTTCTACGATGGCATGGTGAAGCTGATGAGTAGGTTCACTAGGACGGAGCGATTGAGGGCGCGGTACGGCGATCTTGGGAAAGATGAGATCTCATGGCTGATTGTGAAGGTGCTTGACCAGTCGCATCCATTGAATATCAGCCAACTCACTGCAGCAATACGCGCAGAGCGGGGCACGGCCTCTAGAAGGATTGTGCGGGAGCGTGTGAACCGGCTCGTGAGGGCAGGTGTGCTGAGGGTCATCGACGGGAACGACAGGCGG
>CAZSTY010000345.1:0-1614 GCA_964609885.1 uncultured archaeon | reverse complement strand
CGGTGGCGTAGGTACCAACAAATCCAGGAGTGTCTATGTCGAGGTCACCGACACCAGTCTCGGAGATTCGACGCACCATCTGGATGTAATCGGTCGTGTGAATGATCCTGAGAAGCTCTTCTGGGAGCGGCTCGGCACGTATCTCGAGGGTGTGTCCGTTCCCGAGAAGCCCCTGATCCCAGAGATAGTCCCTAACGGCTCTGAAGCGACCACGACGGACAGGATGATTGACGCCATTGTCGAACTGCTCGAAGGAGTCATCCCACATGAAAGCAACTCTGCACTCTTCGCGGCCGCTCATTATGGCTCAGGAGTGCAGGTTATTATAAATGGGTTTAGTGATGGGGTCGTGTCGTGTCACATCAAGAGGATCATAAGAGATGTGCAGGTCATGGCCGAGGAATGGAACACCGATCTGTTGGCGCTAGTATATGGAATAGGAAGAGGTGACCTAGAATTCCTCGGCATCAACGATGCGGGACAACTCACCATTCAATTCAACTCCGCTGAGGTCCCGATTGTCCAAGTCATAGGGAAGACTGGTCTGTCGGGCTCATTCAATCTTCGCATCCCCTATCTAGTCGCCACTAGAGCCAGACGTGTAGAGGAGGCATTTCGAGCAGCGGTTGGTAGGGTTGGCCTCGCCGCTACCGTCCTTCTCGCCTACCCTGTAAAGGCCAGTGCCCATCGGTTGCTCCTTCGAACCTTCTTGCATGCTCACTCCAATTACGGTCTCCAAGTGGGATCCCCAAATGAGTTGGAATTCGTCCTCTCGCTGGACGATCTTGACAATAGGCTCATTGTGTGCGACGGTGTCAAGACGCAGTCCTATCTTCACTTAGCCCAGCGAGCAGTGGGAGAAAGACTCAGAGTCGTGTTAGCCATAGGTTCCGTCGCGGATCTCACAGCTATCGTGGACTATCCGTGGGCTAGTACGCCAGAGATTGCTCTTAGGCTGAAGGTCTATTCCACAGTCCCAGGGCATTGGTCGCACGCCACAGGCAGACATTCCAAGTTTGGGCTTGCAGCTGGTGAGGTTGACCAGGTCGCACAGATACTGACAGATGGCGGCTTCACAGATGCGGTCACAACCGTGATGATGCATCCCGGCTCCCAAGTTCAGGAAACTTCGGCCTTGGCACAGTTCGGAGAGCAGATTGCCAGAACGTATCTCGAACTGAGAGAACACGGACTTGACAGCCTGCGGGTGATGGACATTGGTGGGGGGATTCCGGTTGACTACGCAGGGACTGGGTCCATTACGAGTCCCGAGGCATATGCAGAGGATCTCATGCGGGGTGTTGCGGAGGGGCTTCGGGAGGCAAGCACTGAGGAGCTACCTCGCGAGTTCATTGTAGAGTCCGGAAGGTACGTCATGGCACCATCGAGCATGGTTGTAGTCAAGATTATTGATGTGCGGTCCGTGTACCCTTCCACGCCACCAACAACACCCCGTGTCAAGACAACAATGGAATCACTGATGGCACGACTGCGGTCCGCCAACTCTGTTGAGGAGATAGAGGAGATCCTCTCATCGGTGGAGGGTGAGGAGCCCGGCAGGACACTCGAGTCAATGGTACAGCGGGAGGCCATGTTGGGGGTGCTGGTGATTGC
>CAZSTY010000344.1:0-1619 GCA_964609885.1 uncultured archaeon | reverse complement strand
CGAATGGGGCGGTTCTTCTCTCGACGCTAGGCCTCGCCGTACCTCTCCCACTCCCAGTCTGTGACTGCCCTATTTACGTATTCTTCCCATTCCGAGGTCTTGAGCCTGATATACGCATCAATCAACTTATCGCCAAGTGCCTCGCGTATCAGTCGATCCTCCCTCAGGCGACCGAGGGCCTCGTAGAGGTTTGACGGCAACATAGGTATGTTGAGTGCCTCTCTCTCCTTGTCGCTCAGCTTGAATATGTCCTGATTGAGCGGCTCAGGAGGTGTGGCATTGTTCTCAACTCCATTCATGCCTGCGACGATGATTGCAGCAAAGAGAAGATACGGGTTCGTCATCATGTCTGGGGAGCGAAACTCGATGGCAGCCTTCTCGGGGCTCGTAAAGAGCGGGACCCTAATCAAGGCGGTCCTATTCCGATACCCCCATGAGATATAGACTGGGGCCTCGTGATGAGGAACAAGCCTCTTGTATGAGTTGATTGTCGAGTTGGCTATTGCTGTGATTGCCGGAGCATGTTCCATGAGCCCCGCCAAGAAGCTCTTCGCAGTATCGGACAACTCGCCCTCTGTATCCCCGCCGAAGAGGTTCTCATCTCCTCTCCATAACTGCAGATGACAATGCAAGCCGCTCCCAGCCACATCGGGAAAGAGTTTTGGCATGAAGGTTACATCAATACCATCTTCTAGTGCGAGAGCTCGTGCCAGGTTCTTGAACCGAAGGATGCTGTCTGCCATCTTCCGTGCATCATTGAACTCCAGTTCAATCTCGTGCTGAGCGGTTCCAACCTCATGGTGTGCAACTCTCACCCCAATGCCCATCTCTTGGGCGGCAGTGGCGATCTCTAGGAGTGTGTCCTGAGCTGGGCAGGCTGGATATGTGTCGGCATACTGTCCCTCGTCGAGGAGTTCCCCTTCTGCAGTCAGAAAGAAGAACTCGGGCTCTGTCTTCACCCTCAGATGCATACCATCAGGAAGATACCTGTCGTATACTCTCTGAAGCACCGCACGGCTGTCCAAGTCATGAAACTTACCGAGATCGATGTCCTCTTTTCTCTGAACGTAACACATCACGGCAGCAAGTCTGCGAGCGGTGTATGGCAGTTCGACCAACGTAGAGGGGTCGGGTTTCAGCCTCAGGTCTGAGGCTTCGACGGAAGCTAGGCCAACAACCGAACTGCCGTCGACACTGGACCCTTCCTGCACAACAGGGTCGGATTCAAGGTCCTCAAGATTGTGTGCTGGGCGACAAGGGACTATCATGGCCTTGAGTTGTCCCTCTAGGTCGCTGAACTGGAGTACTACATATGAGATGCTGTCCGACATGGCACGACTCTCCGCACAGCGGTGCAGACAAGCGCGCCTCAACTAGTATTTTAACCCTGCTTATTAGGCTACGTGTGTTGAAACTTCTATCCCCAGAGCTCACGATACCATTGTTCTGCCTCGTTTCCGACCTCCAGCCTGATTGAGCCACTTACAACACTGGGTTCATCATCCCCCTCTTGTATCTCGAAGTTCATAGCGGTCAGACGCACAGCTTTCTTTTCGAGATACGCATTGGCGATATTCCTGGCATGTAGTCGAGCAGTCGCCTTGTCACCCTGCATGACC
>CAZSTY010000343.1:0-1639 GCA_964609885.1 uncultured archaeon | reverse complement strand
CCACGTGACATCGTTGCAAGGGCCATAGATGCGGAGTTGAAGAGGACCGGGGCGGAACGTGTCTTCCTTGACATTTCATTCAAGGACGCTGATTGGATTCGCGGCCGGTTCCCTGCCATCTACAAGACCTGCCTGAGTGTAGGAATCGATATTACGCAGGAACCGATTCCCGTGGTGCCTGGAGCCCACTACTGCTGTGGCGGCGTTAGAACGGACATCAATGGGTTGACAGACATCGCTGGTCTGTTCGCAATAGGTGAAACCGCGTGTACAGGTTTTCATGGAGCAAACAGAATGGCCTCGAACTCGCTTCTTGAGGGTCTTGTCGTGGCCCACAACGCGGCACAGGTTGCAGCCGAGATGATGAAGAGGCCAATCCGCGGCGACGAAATCAAGCCATGGGACCCCGGAGAGGCAACAGACCCTGATGAACTGGTCGTCATCACCCACACGTGGGACGAGATACGGCGGACCATGACAAACTACGTAGGGATTGTGCGATCAAGAAAGAGGCTTATTCGGGCAAGGAATAGAATCAACTTCATCAGAAGGGAGATTGAACAGTTCTACTGGGACTTCAAGATCACACCCGACCTTGTGGAGCTTCGCAACATAGCGACCGTGGCAGAGCTCATCGTTCGTATGGCGCGCATGAGAAGAGAGAGCAGAGGGACACACTACAACCAAGATTATCCAAGAGAGGCCGAGCAACGAGTTGATACAGTTCTGAAGAAGGGCTACTCAGCTGTCTAATCAGACATCTTGACTATTGTAGCGAACAGGCAAGACGTTGGGCGCATTGCGCCACGGACTGTTGTAGCCGTTCGTCGGACTACGAGGTGCCTTCCTGTCGCCCCACCGGCCTGTAAAGTGGAAGAAGTTGGTCTCACTAAGCGGCTTGAGCGAGTCTATTGTGTGCCAGACCGGGCCACCGTCAGCAATCTGGTCACGCCAGAATCTGGCCACAGTGAATGGTCGGCTTGAGGGTGAGGGATAATGGGCGTGTGAACCCAGAGCAACCCAAGTGTGAACGTGGTTGTCCTCTTCTGTGATGGGCTCGGGCAAGAAGCCGGGGAGCGTCATGTAGGACGGTCGGGCACCAAGTCGAGCGCTGAGATGATTCGACAGCAGCCAGATGACCACGCCGTCCTCCAGCTGCGGGTATACGCGGACCTCCACGTGCTCCCAGTCACCGAGGTGATAGCCCATTCCAAATCGACCGCCAGGGAATCGGTTGTAGCGGTACCAAAACCAGTAGCGAATCTGAGTCCATCCGTCACGATGGGCGACTTCATAGTAGCAGGGAGCATCTGGGTCCAGCTCGCTCGGGGTGAGATCCATCTTGAACTCTTGCCAGTTGTCATGGAAGCGGCTGTAGATCTCCTCAGCGTCGGAGGGAAAGCAGCACCACTTGCCCTCGTCAGGATGGAAGTGCAGAATCGGTGCGAATGCCCTCGCAATGGCGGCTGTATCACTGGGTAAGTTGATCATTGGTGGCGCGCGCGATACTCTTCCCCATTTTATTTCTTCTCGTACGTCTTGCCACCTCTTCTCGACTTGCCGCTTGCGTTGACTGCGCAACTAAAAGGCATCTGCTGTGTTATACTAGACGGGAGATTATGCAACCTTACCGCATGGC
>CAZSTY010000342.1:0-1647 GCA_964609885.1 uncultured archaeon | reverse complement strand
ACGCCTGTCATGGTCGTTGAGCGCACCACCTGGACAGATGGTGTACTTGCGGGACCCAAAGAATACGCGATGCATGGAGAGCAAGCGGGATGTCGTGACCACGATAAGTTGCGAGCTGGGAGAGGCACCGCCTCTACCTGAGATCAAAGACGCAATAATCCGGGCCCTGGAGAGGATATCCGAGTCCGAAGTGCGACCCGGACGCCTCACAGACAGAGAACACGAGGTTGCAGAGATTTTATATCGAGAGCGCTACTCCCGACCCGAGTGGAACTTGGGATATCCAGTTTCACGCGAGATCGCGACGAAGCAGATGGAGATCACACAATGACAGACGTTGAGAAGACGTTGAAGAGTTTCATGAAGCACTTCGGAGCACTCAATCGGGACATTCCGGACACGCGAAACGCGTTCACCGACCTGCTCAAGACTGTTCATGTTGACGGTGCATTGCCGGCCAAGTTCAAAGAGATCATATGTATCGTGGCGTCGATACTGGCGCCCTGCGAGCCGTGCATTGTCTATCACACAAAGAAAGCGCTGGAGGCAGGGGCCACCCGTGACGAGATCATGGAGGCCTGCGGCGTCGCGATAGTGATGGGTGGCGGACCGGCAGTCTCGCACATCTCTGTCGTACAGGACGCTCTGGATGAGTGGGCGCCCCGAAGGAAGAGATGAGAGTCAGTTCATGTCTGTGAAGAGCACTTTGATGGCCTTCTGACTCTCCATCAATTCAAAGCCTCGTTTCCACTCTGCTAGAGGCAATCTGTGGGTGATCAGTGGTCGCACATCAATCTGGCGTGAGGCCATCATCCTCAGGGTTGTGACCCAAGTTGACGGAAGTGTGCCCCACGTACCCAGAACATGCAGCTCCTTTGTGACAATGTCATCCATATTAATCTCAATGGGCCGGCCCTGTAGTCCAATCAAAGCGATATAGCCGGTGACCTTCACGAACTCAAAGGCCTGACGTCTCGCTGGACCAGCACCAGATGCCTCCACCACAACGTCTGCACCCACTCCGTCGGTGTATTCCCGGATAATCTCTACGGCATCGTTGTGTGCTTGAACATCAATCGTGAGGTCAGCCCCCAGTTTCTCCGCGATGTCAAGGCGCCAGTGGTCCGAGCTCACGCCCGTCACAATGACCTTCGCCGCGCCCATCGCCTTCGCAACCTGAACAGAGATGAGACCAGTGGTCCCCGGCCCCTGTACAAGGACCGTGTCACCCGGCTTAATCGGCGTTGACTCGACAAGAGTATGGACAACACACGCGGTTGGTTCAGCCAGTGCAGCCTCTTCTAGAGAGAGGCCTTGAGGCACCTTGTGTGCTATGTACTCGGGAACTACCACATAGCGAGCAAAAGCGCCGTTAGCCCGCGCCACTCCCAAGATTCGCTTGTCGGGAGCTGTACAACGATTCATGTGGCCGGTCTTGCAATGGTAACATTGACCACAATACGCCGTGGCGGGCCCCACAACCTCGTCCCCAACACGGAGGTGCCCGACTCCCTCGCCGACCTCAACGACACGGCCTGAGTACTCGTGCCCAAGAATTACCGGGGGCATATAGTAGGCACTGTCATGCTTGATGTGAACATCTGACCCGCATATGCCAGCAGCAGCAACCTCCACAAGAATCTCGCC
>CAZSTY010000341.1:0-1655 GCA_964609885.1 uncultured archaeon | reverse complement strand
GAACAGTACACAGCACATTTCCAGAGAGTATTGGCGAAGGAGAGACTCGTGGAGATGAGCCCCAGTTCCCTCTGCCACACTACAGTACACTTGGTTGTGGTCATCCGTATGAGCTTCTCTCATGACAATGTAGTGATGCACTCATCACCGATAGGTCTCACCTAGCTCTTGCAGCAGATCATCATTGTGTTCGAAATACTCCCTCGCACGCTGAAGAATATCGATGAGGTACTGTGCCACAGATGTCTTGAGATCAGCGGGATGGACCTTCTTGTCAAGATATGCAGTCCTGAGTTCATCAAAAGACTCGAACTCGACATCGCCACCGTACTTCGGTTTCCGCTCTATTCTGATCATGCCCTTGATCGGGAAGACTATGAACTGGCAAATCTGAATAATAGGATTGTCCTCCACTACACCCTCCGGGCAGTACGCCTTCCGAATCTTTTTCCGGATTGCGTCTTCCGAGTCGTAGACCTTGATATGACTCATAGGCTCAGAGGCACTCATTTTTGTTCCCGGCCCTAGGAGCGACGTGACAATCGGGGTCATTATCTCTACCCGTTTGCGGTAACCAATCCGCGGGAGATACTCGCGGGCAAAGGCCATTATATGACGCTGGTCAAGGCCTCCTATCTGAATGTCCACTCCCAGATACTGTTCGTCCAGAGCTTGCATTATGGGATAGATCAGCTCTCCCACTTTCGGGTTTTTCATCCTTGTGACCTCCGAGGCTGCCCTTGTGGCCCTCTTCACTGTGACCATGGTCGAGAGCCGCAGGACATCCATGAGGTAGTCTTCCCTCTGCTGATACTCAGACCCTCGCACAAATCGCAGTGGCCGTTCCCAGGGAAGAGCCAATTCGATACACTTCTGGTAGTACTCGGCCTTCAGGTTCAACTCATCCCATTTTGACTTCAGATCGTCGAGGGCCGCATGTATGTCCGCAATCAGGATTGTTGTTCTTATACCTGCTCTCTCGAAGTCAAACACCTTACTGAGTGGTATGAAATAACCTAGATGTACTGGCCCTGTGGGCGCGGTTCCGTAATACGCCGACACACTCTTCTTGCTGGCCAGTAGGTCCTTTAGTTCGGTCTCTGTTAGGACCTCCGCAGTGTTCCGCTTTGCGAGTTGGAGCCTTTCGCGAATGTCCATTTTCTCACACCACTCAGGTCGTCGGTCCAGACTTGTGAGGTCTATTAAGTCTTGTTTCGTATTGTCATGTGTTGTTTGAGTTTCGAGCAACATGCGACCGGGGAGTATGAATCATGAGCAGTTAACTGCGAAGAGTGCCTGCGCCATCCCCACCGTGAAGGCAAGGCCCTAGCGGATGTCAGCACCGCCAAGAATGTCCTTGGGGTTCAGCAGCCCAGTACTGTTGTGCAACTCGAGAGTAATGACCGCAGCCCAAAGGCATTTTACCGGCATGTCGCCGCAGCTAGGTCGCTAAATGCATGGTGACGAACCCGTGACCGCTGTTGTGGAGCTGGACTCAGTAGACACAATCTATGAGGGAGAACAGATTCCCGCCATCCGTGACGTTTCGCTCAAGGTTGCATCTGACGAGTTTGTCTGTATTGTCGGACCCAATGGCGCAGGCAAGACCACTCTGCTAGAGACTATCAATGGTCTTCTCGTAGCAACAAGGGGCA
>CAZSTY010000340.1:0-1665 GCA_964609885.1 uncultured archaeon | reverse complement strand
ATTTGAGGGCCGGCCTTGGCAGTACAGTCCCGGACATCCATCAACCGGCTCGACCAGCCCACTGTGGTCAGTGATTCTCTCACCCATCTTTGTCTTGGGCTACGCAGGTGACACTGTGGTGAACGCAGTCATTGTAGTCGCTGTCTTCTTCTACTCAGTCAGCACGTACCTCGTGGGGAAGATCATATACTCCAAGACAAGCAGGCCTGTTGCTTCGGTACTTGGCATGATGGGCTACGTCATTGTGCCCAAGAGCTCGTGGTTGATGCTCTCAGGGATGGAACTCCCCCTGCTGATGACAATCCTGCTCCTATCGGCCTATCTATTCTCAGACGGGAGAGACCGAGATCCACGCCTCGTCGGCCTGCTCCTTGGGCTGGCTTACCTCTCTCGCCCAGAAGCGCTGGTCCTTGTGGGTGTTGGCGTGCTCGCCTGGCTCGTTCACAGGGACACGACCGGCAAGTCCCCGAGGCGGGTCCTGTTGGATGTGGTAGAGATAGGTGTCGTGGGAGTGCTGGTGGCAGCACCGTGGGTCATTCATTGCATCACAGTCACCGGGTATCCACTTCCAGACACTTTCTATGCCAAGGTCCATCCTGTCACGTCCAGTGACGTCGCGGCGTGGGACTTCTGGTGGCACATCTTCCTCACGACCATGCCCATGCTCACTGTGGGCGCGATCGCGGGGGTGGTGTGTGCTTGGAAAGGACAGCCGTACACATGGATGTACGCCGTTGCCCTAGCAGTCCTCTATCGTCTGACAATGCCCTATCAGGCATTGATCAATAACACGCGGTATCTCGTTCCTGTGTTCGACCTGTTGATGGTCACGGCTGTCCTCGGCGTCTCCATCCTTTTCGACCACGTGCCCGCGCTCCAGGTCTCTCTTCCAAGGAGAGCCAAGATGAACGTGGCAACAGTCATTGTCATTGCATTCACACTCATGATGCCACTCACTGACGGATATATGTACCAAGCAGACCTGTACGGGAACGCAGTCAAGAACATCAACGAGATGCAGGTGTACATAGGCAAGTGGTTGAGGACGCACACACCGGAGGACGCCATCATCGCAACGCACGACGTGGGTGCAATTGCGTACTTCTCAAACCGTGTGATAGTCGATCTTGCAGGTCTAGTTAGCCCCGACATATGTCATGGCAACATGACCGTTCTGGACATCCTACGGTATCTCCGCGGTATGAACTGCACGTATTTCGCATTCTTCGACGAGCTGTTCGTGATCTATGCATTCTACTTGGAACCGGGCTACCAGAAGGTCCTCACCGTCCACCTCGACGACAACGTAGTGTGCGGCCGCGACACCATGTCAGTGTATCTCATCAATTGGACAATGGTGTACCTTCCTGAGTAGGGTGTAGAGCTCCGTCCGTACACGACCCAACAACAATATGCTTAAGTCGAGGCCATGTGAAACTGCTTCAGGCGAGAGAGTTGGCTGACACAAAGAAACAGATTCAGGACTATCTGGACCTCCTCAAGATGAAGTACACTTGGAACGAGGAGGCCGGGGTTTTCGAGCTTGTCTTCACAGAGCGAAAGGACGACATGCCGGCCAGTCCCGAGCTTGCCGAGGACGATATGACCTTCAGATACACTGTCGCCGTGCGCCCCGGTGAGCGGTGGGTGCAGGTCTTTTGCGAC
>CAZSTY010000339.1:0-1692 GCA_964609885.1 uncultured archaeon | reverse complement strand
AATAACCTCGATGTTAAACTGGCAGTTAGACATGGTGATACAGAGACGAGGGAAAGAACTAGACAAGCTGCGTCGATGGGATTCCGTTCAAGACAATGCTGACAGACGGAACGTGATCATACCTGAGTGTCACATTGAAGTGGAGAAGCAGCTCGTTGAGGTCTGACAACTCAATGCTGCGATTGTCTAGGCCAACTACGAAGATGCTCCCACCAGATGACCAGTAGGTCACAAGAGCATCAATCGCCGCCTGTGAGTAACTCCTGAACGGGACACGCACGTAAGTACCGTTGACAAGACGGGCGGCACGCGCACACGGGTCCAACAGAATGACTGCATCGAACTCACGAAGCCTTTCGAGAGTCAGCTCCTCAGGGTCGCGTATCTCTTCAACAGCAATGCCCGCCCCCGTGATAAGTCGGTAGAACTCTCTGAATTGACCGTACATCGAGTCTGCGAACCAAGGTGTATGAGCAATCTCGAAGGCAACCTTTGCCACGGCAACGTCAGCGCTGAAATCGAATCTGCTGTACACATAGTGATATCCAGGTGCGCTGAGTCGGACGTATAGGCGAAGGTTGTCGACAGACCCTGAGTCTATAACGCGGACGCGAAGCTGAAACGTGGCGGTCTGGTTGACCTTGAGCATTGATGGGGCACCGCTCCAGTGAGCAGCATTGCCGCTCAAGGAGACCTGCCAAGTGTCATTGGAACTTGTGAAGAGCGTCAGCTCCACCTCGGATGTTACGTTAACAAACCACTGCTCAAAGTCCCAAGGTCCCTTGCTCGGGGTGACCCACGCAACAAGAGGAAGGCCGTTTCGTCGAGGAGCTCTATTGACATACTCCTTTGCAGCGTCCGCATTCAGCAGACCTTCTCCTACGGCGTAGGCCGGTGCGGACAGATGATCTGCGCTGGACATCAGGGCAGCTTTCACCATCCCTGGCGTCCAGTCCCATCCGTTCTCCTCGCAGAAGGAGATCAACTCGACCGCGGCGGCTGTGACTCTGGGTGCAGCAAAGCTCGTCCCATAGAATACGCCCTCACTTCCCGAGTAGAAACCGTAGGCAGCGATGTCGGGCTTGGCAGTCCCGTTCCGCAACGGTCCCCTAGCCGTAAAGTCATATGGTACTCCCATCCCGTCCACAGCACCCACAGCAATGGCCTCTGGAAGAACAGCAGGGGTTTCAATAGAGGAGCCACCAAGACCACGATCCCCACTGTTGCCGGCGGCCGCAACAACAACTACACCCTGACGGAACGCCCACCGAACAGCCTCGCCCACGAAATCGTCGTGGGTGGGAGTGCCGCCCAAGCTGAGATTGATAACATCGCAGTGCTCCTCCAGCACGGCCCAGCGAATCGCGGTCGCAATGGCTGTGACCGAAGCCTCGTTGTCTGACGTTACAACCTTTGCATTAACAATGAGGACATCGGGCGATTCTGTTACAATGATCTTGGCCACATATGTCCCGTGTAGCGAGCCGCCAGGCGAGCTGTCCCACGTCGAGTTGTCCGACACCTGATAACCATAGCCCCTCTGAATGAAACTCCTCTCAGCGACTATCCTCGGAGCAATCTCACTATCTGGTGTGATGCCTGAATCAATGACAGCGACCCTCACACCTCTGCGTAGGCTGAGCATGCGGGGATTCAATGTGACTGCAATTGCAAGACTGGAGAGAACTATGA
>CAZSTY010000338.1:0-1715 GCA_964609885.1 uncultured archaeon | reverse complement strand
ACCCAGTCGCATCATCGGGTACTTGAGCATCGACGCCGACGGAACTGTGGCGGTGAGCGCCCGCAGTTCACCAGCCACGCGGGAGGTGGCGTAGTGATTCGATGGCTCCTGAAGAACGGGCTTAGGCTACTCTTGGCTCTGGTTGGCGCTATAGTCGCGCTCAGGTTTCTTGTGCCATTCTTTGTCGGGTCTGTCAACGAGTGGATGGCAGGAGATCCCTTGCCCGTCTTGCTCACTCTTGTCACGAATATCGCACTTGCTTGGCATGCGAACGGGCGGACGACCGCGGGGTGGTGGGCCAGGTTGTTGCGTGCAGTGCTTGCATTTACCACGGCATATTCCTGCGTTCTCATGTTTTTCATTGGTAGGACCTACGGTCTGTTCATTGCGGTTGCTACTCCTCTTGGACTTGTATGGACTATTCGCAATGTGCACAAGTTGAACACTCCTCATCTCAAGAGGCATCGTGCGCTCGTGCGCCGGCTACGTGCAGACTTGAGCCATATCAGGAGGTCGGGGTCATTGAAGGGATCGGTACCCACGGTGAGGGTGCTGAGGACGCCCCCGGACCTTTTCCCGGAGGCCGTCAGAGTCCTATCGAGCGGCGTGGCGCCATCTATGAGAATAGTACTGTGTAAGGACTTCATTGCTCTCGTCTGCAGTAGTTACGAAGCCGCACCAGTGATGGCCGCGGCAGAGTCAGCCGGAATGAGAATTGAAACGTGCCCGGGCTTGTTGGAACATGCTGTATTCTCACTGCCAACCCTTGCGGGCACTGCATCCTTTGAGGTGTTCCGTGACCGTGAAAATGTCAGCGGACTCTTGCCAAGGCTTCCACCAGGCTCAGTGGTCTTCCTTGACCGCGGTGAGATCTCGGTGGCAGTGCCGTCTATAGACGCGCCGGACGTCTCTGAGGTGTTGCTGTCGGCGGAAGACATCCTTCGTATAATCAGTGGTCAACACATTGCCGGCAGGGTGGTGTTGCATTGAACGAGGCGACAAGAGTGGGGCTTGAGGAAATTGAAGACCACGATTCTCCCGTGGTTCGCTTGCGTCCTTTAGTTCTAGACAGGACACTGGGAAGGCTACTCCTCCCAGGCGAGATATCTCTTCTCTACGGCGACTCGCGATCGGTGCTCACAATCATGGCGCACTGGATTGCGATTGCCGGCACGAAGCGCGGGCGAGCCTCGGTATATCTAGACACAGGTAAGAATTTCTCGCCCAATCTGGTTCGTTCCATGGTTGGTGATTCTGACCGGGCGACGAGAGTATTGCGGCGCATTGGTGTGGGCACAGTCCTGTGTGCGCAGGACTTTGAACAGCACACCCTGCAATCACTCGCAGTGAAAGAAACATCTGTCATCGTGTTAGACAGTCTTGCAGCCCTTCTCAGTCTGACCGGAGCCCCAGGCACGGTGGAGCGTCAGAGAGCTCTGTTTCGAGTTCTCGAACGGGTGCGTGAACACATTGCGGAACGGCACGTGCACGTACTCATGACTGACCGCTGTACGACAAGTTGGTCCTCAGAGGCAGTTTCTCCGCTCGGAGGTCTTGTCTTGGCGCATTCTGTGGACTCCGTTGCCCGCTTGATCCCACTCCTGAGTGCAGGACACACAGCACGGCTTGTGGTCGAGCGTTCATCACGTGGTGTGAACTCCACAGACAGCGTTGTAGTGAGGGTGACCCGCAGGGGAATCCGCCCACTCCACAGG
>CAZSTY010000337.1:0-1727 GCA_964609885.1 uncultured archaeon | reverse complement strand
GAGGAATAAGCTTCTGCTGCCACTTCTCGCAGGTACTGATTTAAGGTGGAATCGAAAGGCTGACCGCTGGGTCATGGATATGACGGCGCACCTGAGTACAGTACTATGGACAGAGGACGAACTCGAGTTCAGAAGAGAGGTTCGAGAGTTCTGCGACCGCGAGATTGCTCCAGTGGCGGAGGAGATTGAGAAGGGCCCCTATCCAAGGGAGCTCATCAGGAAAATCGCGGCGGCTGGCTACATGGGCGTTCTTCACGAGAAGGAGGTGGGTGGCTCAGCCCGTGGAGTCTCCTATGAGATCATCGTGGCTGAAGAGATATCGGCCACCAACGCAGGGCTTGACATGGCGAGGATGGCATCAACAACACTCTACGGGATGCCCGTCAGCAAGTTCGGAACCGAGGAGCAGAAGAAGAAGTACCTTGAGCCCATAGTCCGAGGCGACAAGATAGGGTGCATCGGTATCACCGAGCCCAATGTTGGGTCCGACACGGCAGGAATGCAGACTCGCGCAGAGAAGGATGGTGACGAATGGGTCATCAATGGGGAGAAGCGATTCATCACCAATGGTAGTCAGGCCGACTATATGGTGTGCTTTGCAATAACGGATCCCACTGTCAAGTCCAAGCAGGGAATGACGGCCTTCATTGTCGACACAAAGACTGATGGTTTCAGCGTGGTCAAAGATCATGAGCTGATGGGCATGAAGTCTGCCAAGGTGTCATGGCTCAAGCTCGAGGATGTCCGCGTGAAGCCCGGACAGGTACTTGGCGAGCCTGGACAGGGCTTCCAGATACTCATGGACGAGTTGGACAGCGAGAGGACGGCGATTGCAGCCGAGGCGATTGGCTATGGGAGAACCCCTTTCGAGATTGCAGTGAAATACGCCAATGAACGTGAGCAGTTCGGTCGTAAGATTCGGATGTTTGAGGGCGTCAGCTTCAAGATAGCCGATATGGCCGTGAAGCTGGAAGCGGCAAGAGCTCTGACTCTGACTGCAGCAAGGATGCTCGACAGAGGGTTGAAGGCGACGAAGCAAGCGTCCATTGCGAAACTCTACGCAACAGAGGCAGCAATCCAGATTACCAATGACGCATTGCAGGTACTCGGAGGAATCGGTTACACTACAGACTATCCCATTGAGAGGTTCCTGCGCGATGCAAGGCTCATGACCATTGGTGGCGGGACTGCGGAGATTCTCAGGTTCCTCATTCAGCGCGAGGTGTATCGAGAGTTTTTCCCGAGATGACGGGGAATCTCAGTCCCCCTCGCTGCCTATTGGTGTGGCACACATGGGAAGACTATTGTTCACGGCCACGTAATCTCTGGTCTATTCAAATGTGAGTTTCCACTTGACCAAGCTAGAGTATCTTATGGTCTACACTCAGTCTGGTCTGCCAATCTACAGCAAGTGTTTCGGCGGTTTCTGCAAGTCTGCCTTCGAGAGCCCCGAGCTTCTCGCGGGTCTTCTCTCAGCAATAGAGACTATTCCTCCTACTCTGTCCGAGGGGTCACGAGCAGCGCCGGATAATCTGGACAATCTTGGACACCGACGACCAAGACACCCCATGACATGACATCGGCAACGTCCTCCAATCATCTATCCTCATACATACTCCCTCCTCCACCAGCTCACTGATGTCGTCGCCACCGTTTCTTCCTCGCTATCATGTTGTCAGTATCTGCTGCTGCTCGTCGACTTGGTGTGTGTGCAAGGACCATCCGCC
>CAZSTY010000336.1:0-1731 GCA_964609885.1 uncultured archaeon | reverse complement strand
CCCGGCACAATAACCTCGCCGGAGGGCCCGTCTATCCACTTGATAGTCACATTGAATTCTCTCGGTTCGTCAGTCATGACATGCTTCTCTGGGGGTCCGTCCGTCATGTTTCTGGTTTCCTCAATCTGAATACCATGAACATCGGGATACGACGCTCTCGCTCAAAGAATGGGTCATCATTCACAGGTTGCGGCTCCTCAATCGTGTCCACTTGGAAACCTGCCTCACGTGCAGCAGCAAAATAGGTCGTGATCGTCCGATGGTAGAAGGTGATAGGCTCGGGAAACCTCTCTCCCCCTCTGCGCTTCCAGAACCGTTCGTACGGTCGTTCATCAAAGTATTTGTCGATGATGAAGTATTTTCCCTCTCTCCGGCCGGTTTCACGGCTCTTCTCGCCAAGTTCCCATCGCCCCGGTCCATAGAAGTTGAATGCCGGATGAACGATAGAGAACACTACAATTCCCCCGGGTCTGAGTACTCGGTAGAACTCCGCTAGAGCTCTCTGCAGACAGGGAATGTTGAGAAGAACAAGATTGGACAACACAACGTCGAAAGAGGAATCAGCAAAGTCCCGTAAGTCACATACATCCCCAACGCGGAAGGATGCAGGAACGTTCTCCTGTTGTGCGACTACGCGGCTGATCTCAACTAGTTTCTCCGACACATCAACTCCCGTGACGATTGCTCCGCGCCTTGCAAAGAGCCGTGACAGGTATCCCTCCCCGCATCCCGCATCGAGAAGTCGGACACCCGCGACTTCACCAACAAGGCGTTCGATGGCCGGCAGTAGTATTGACCGGTGGTACGGTGTGCCCGTTCCTGCTATCAGCTCTGCATATGCTTCCGCATTACGATTCCATCGATCCCTCAATAGAGACTCCATGTCGTACTCCTCACGGCACTTGCAATCGCCTGTGGCAGACTCGTTCCCTTTTCAAGTCGTAGCATATGGTCGTTGAAAAAGAGTTGGATGTTGGTGGACCGGGCGAGATTTGAACTCGCGACCTCCTGGATGCGAACCAGGCGATCTACCGGGCTAATCTACCGGCCCACGACCGACACTCTGACCGTGTCATCGATTTAAAACCTTGTCTACTCATATCTCGATTCCGAACGCCTGTGCGAAGCGTTCAATCTTTGCAAACTCACGCAGGAACTCCCGCCCCCGATCTGTCAGCACATACGTGCGGCTGCTACCGCCCTCATTATTCTCCCTCACAAGACCCTTCTCGATGAGCTCATCAAGATACTGCTTCAGTCTGTCATGAGAGAGGTTTGCCCCGTACAGGATTCTTGTTGGTCCCGCACCACCCTCACCCTCCTCCAAGATGGCACGCATCATGTCAGCTAGGATGCGCATCTTCGAGCGGTAGGGTTTCTTGGGCCTCATTCTTCCTTGCCTACCCTGATTGTCATTACCAGCAGAGCAGATAGACCGAGAAACTGAAGGACCTGACTCACAAGATATCCACCAAAGTCTGTCTGCGCGGCCACAATCGCGATATGGCTCAATAGCAATAGGAGGAACCCCATGAGCACATAGAGTGCGTACTTCGAACGTGCCGACGCATAGTTCACCACTGACTGAAGAACAACCATGATTAAGACGATGATCGCAACAAGGTCGAGGTTGGGGTCAGTCAGGATTGGGAGTGCAAGCATCAACAGCAGACCACTGCCATTTGTGACCATCTCCACGCCTCTCGTGGGTCGTGTGGATATCAGAAAGAG
>CAZSTY010000335.1:0-1739 GCA_964609885.1 uncultured archaeon | reverse complement strand
TTGAACGCCTTCGCCACATGGATTCCTGTAAGACTCTCAGCGATCTGACCGGACACCTGACCATAGGCCCTCTGAGAGGCCAACATGATGCGTTGACCAACGGTGCCGAAGAGGAGAGCTATGAAGGCGATTCCCGGAACTACCAGAAGTGATGTGAGTGCGATTAACTCGGAGGTCGTCCACAGCATGATGAATGCGGCCACAAGCATGATGATCTGCCCTGCAAAGTCAATGATCATCTGCACACCGGTGGCAAGTGACACCGTGTCAGATGTGACGCGTGATGTCACGTTTCCACTCTGCTCTGCCTTGTGGTATGAGAGGTCGGCATCTACGAGATGATCATACACATCCCTCTGGACCGCCTGTACGAAGCCTGCTTGGGCACCAGAGAGAATCCACGTGTAGATGCCGTTGAAGGCCCAGATGGCGAGCTTGAGTACGACGTACAGTGCCACGAGGACAAGAATCGCATTCACAGCGCTTGGAGTATAGAACACCGTGTCTATACCGCGTGACAGCACAAGAGGCGTTATAACGGACATGACATTGGCGAGCAGCGACAGAGCTGCACCAAATGCCACTATCTTCTTGAATGGGCCGAAGTAGCCAAACATTCGACGGAGGAGTACCTTCATGGGCCTTGAGCGGCGCTCTCTCTTTCTTGCAAGCGCTCGCGGACCGCCGTGACCTCTGAATGCCATCACGCAACACCTCCCGATGAAATGGCCCTTCGAATCATCGCCTGTGCCCCAGGCAAACGCTCGAATATCCGTCGGTAGTGCTCAGAGGTTCTGATGAGTTCTTCATGACTCCCCGATGCAACTAGGCGACCTCTGTCGACAATGATTATGAGGTCAGACTCCAGCAGGGTGCGGAGCCGCTGAGTCACAGTGATGCTCGTGCGGCCTTTCATGACCTCGTCCAGCGCCTTTCGAAGGTGAAACTCAGTTTCAGCATCAACAGCGCTAACAGAATCGTCAAGCAGAAGGATCTTGGGGTCCTGAAGGATTGCCCTTGCTATTGCAAGCCGTTGGCGCTGGCCTCCACTCAATGTCATGCCGCGCTCCCCAATTACCGTGTCGTAGCCCTTTGGCAACTGAACAATGAACTCGTGCGCCTGCGCCCTCTTTGCGGCCTCAATTATCTCCTCATCAGTTGCCCCTTTCCGCCCGAACGCTATGTTCTCGCGAATAGTTCCTCTGAAGAGGAAGATGTCCTGCTCGACTAGGCCAACCGCGTTGCGGATGGTCTTTGTGCGAATACGACGAAGATCCACGCCGTCAATACTGATGGTACCCTCAGTTGGGTCATAGAATCTGAGGAGCAGTTTTAGCACGGTACTCTTGCCACCGCCGGGCCCACCAATCAGTGCAACTCTTGAGCCTCCGGGTATAGTGACCGTAAAGTCCCTGAGGGCATAATGACCGGACTTTCCGCTTCCAGTCGTATACTGAAAGCTCACATGGTCGAACACTATGTCACCAAGCCAATTGATGCCGGTGGCCTCTTCCTCTGGCTCAACGAGCGGATCCTTCCAGTTGAGAATGTCGACAATACGCTGGGCGTTAACGTACCCTGCCCTGAGCATGAGAAGCATTCGGGGAAGCTGAAAGTTGAGAAACTCGAGAGAGAACAGAAGCCCAATAATCGCAGTGAGGTCGCCCACACTCATCGCTCCGAGCGTGACGGCGTACGCCCCGTACAGAAACGCAGTGGCAGTCATGGCAATTAGAACG
>CAZSTY010000334.1:0-1760 GCA_964609885.1 uncultured archaeon | reverse complement strand
AGTCACTGTGGTCTACAGGGCGTTTGCTCGCGACCTTGCGGGAAACTGGGTGAGAACAGAGTATTCCAGCTACACCGTTATTGCATCCACGACCACGACCACCGAAACCACAACGACCTCGTCAACGACTGGGACTACCACGTCTACAGCATCGACAAGCACTACGACATCCTCTGAAACCACGACAGGCCAGAGCACCGTGACAGGTGGTACGGGTATCTTCGGCATGTCAACCGAGATTATCACTCAGCTCGGGATACTGGCGTTGGTAGTTGTGGTCCTTGGAGCGATTGTCAAGGCTGCAAGACGATAGCCGAAGCACCACGAGAGGGAACATCCCCCCTCTCGGACCTCTTTTTCTCTTACGCGTGATAGCCGACTGTGCATATGTGGCACATACGACCTCGATAGAAGGGTTTATCACTGAAGCTTGTCGCCGAGCTTTGATTCCCGCATGTCGGCCCGACGAAAGGGCGCTGCGACGCAGAAATGAGGGGTATGAGATGCCGAAGCCGACGAACCCGCTGATAGTACAGTCAGACAAGTCCGTCCTGCTCGAGGTGGACAACCCACTCTATGAAGAGGCCCGTGACGCACTGGCCCGGTTTGCGGAGCTGATCAAGAGTCCGGAGTACGTTCACACCTATCGAATAACACCCCTCAGCCTCTGGAATGCAGCGGCCATGGGGATGACTCCCGATGAGGTCGTGGAAACCCTTGAGAAATATGCAAAGTATCCCATCCCCAGCAACATCACTCGAGAGATAGTCGACTACATGAGCAGGTACGGGCAGATCAGCCTGTACAAGGAGGACGAGAACCTTGTCCTCGAATGCGAGGACGAGGACCTGGCCGAGGAGATCTGGGCTCACAAGCAGGTGCGCGAGTACCTCTTGGAACGACTCGATGCCACCCGAATGCTTGTTGACCCCAGCAAGCGAGGTTTTGTGAAGCACGCACTGATTGAGATTGGCCACCCGGTCGAGGATGTCGCCGGCTATGTAGAGGGTGAACCACTCTACTTCGACCTCAGAGAGGTGACGCGGTCAGGTAAGCCGTTCAGATTCAGGAGGTATCAGGAGGACGCCATCGCCGCGTTCTACGCAGGCGGAGGCGAGAGGGGCGGCTCGGGAGTGATCGTGTTGCCATGCGGTGCTGGCAAGACGATTGTCGGAATCGGAGTCATGCACAAACTCCAGACTTCAACTCTGATCCTCTGTCCCAACGTGGTCGCCGTCAGACAGTGGATGAATGAGCTTCTCGACAAGACCACACTCACAGAAGACGACATTGGAGAGTACTCTGGCGACTCCAAAGATGTGCGTCCTGTGACGGCAGCAACGTATCAGATTCTCACATGGCGGAAGTCTCGGGACGGGGAGTTTGAGCACTTCAAGATATTTGGCGAGCGCAACTGGGGGCTCATTATCTACGACGAGGTTCACCTCTTGCCAGCACCTGTGTTCCGTGTGACCGCTCAGATTCAGGCGACGCGACGGCTGGGTCTGACAGCCACGCTTGTTCGTGAGGACGGACGCGAAGAGGAAGTCTTCAGTCTGATTGGACCAAAGAGATATGATGTTCCGTGGAAGCAATTGGAGGAGCAGGGCTGGATTGCCACGGCGATCTGCTATGAGATACGGATAGATCTTCCCGACAACCTGCGCCGGAAATATGCGTTGGCCGAAGACAGGAAGAAGTACAGAATAGCAGCAGAGAATCCAGTCAAGATGGAGATTCTCAAAAAGATAGTCGAATAC
>CAZSTY010000333.1:0-1778 GCA_964609885.1 uncultured archaeon | reverse complement strand
TCCGCCTAGGAGTGTTGACTGGTGGGTTCAAGTTCAAGCGGTAGACCTATGTAGTGCGTCTTCGGACGCACTACCCACGATTCTTTTCGAATATGTGAGGTATTACACATGAGTGAGAGTTTGCCGCGTGGTGTCGAGCTCAGACCAGAAGGAGCACGAATTGGATTCTTGCTTATTCACGGCTTCTGTGGAAACCCTCAGGACATGGCCAGTCTGGCCGAGATGCTGAGAGATCATGACATCGCGTCTTTCTCGGTCACGTTGGCGGGTCATGATACAACGCCCGAGGATCTTGCTGCGAACGATGAGGAGGCATGGTACAAATCGGCCTCCGAGGCCTTGGACTACGTCAAGAGCTGGGGCCTACCGCATGTGTTTGTCGCGGGATTGTCGCTTGGAGGCCTCATCACTCTGGACCTATCTATTCGCCGTCCGGATATGACTGGCATCGTGCTCCTCTCTCCAGCCATCAAGTTCGGCGGCGTCCTTGGGAAGCTTGTCCCAATCATCCGACGGGCGATGCCTTATCGCAAGGTAGACCTCTCATATCTCACAGAGCTGTATGACCTTCCCCGCACTCGTTACGACAAGGAGCCGCTCATAGCAATTGAAAGGTTGCTGAGATACGCTAAGAGGATTCGAAAGCAACTTCGAAAGGTCACTGTCCCAACGCTCATCATTCAATCCGGCGCAGACCAAACGGTCGACCCGAAAGGTGCAGTGTACGCGTTCAACAGAATCTCGTCAGACATCAAGGAGTTGCACATCATAGAGGGTGCCGAACACGTGATAACCTGCCATCCCGCTCGTTCGCAGGCCTATCCTCTCATCCTTGACTTCGTGAAGCGGCTGGCGGGATCCTCAGAGTGACTACGTCTTCTGCTTCAAGAACAGATCCACGACTCTAGCCGCAACATCAGGCATGTCCGAGATTATGCCGTCCACACCCATCTTCAACATTTCGAGAATCATATCCTCGTCGTTTACTGTCCAGGGAAACACCTTCAGGCCCGCGTGATGAGCCTGTTCCACTATCTCGGGCGTCAGCGTGAAAAAGAGCGGGTTTATCGAAGTCGCGCCGAAGTCCAAGGCGTACTGAGCAGGGCTTTCAGGCGGTTCGGAATAGAGTACACCCGTTTGGATAGAGCTGTCGAGCTCCCGCAAATGCCTGAGGGTCTGATGGAAGAAAGAGGAGAACATGACAGAGTCCCGCATGTCACGTTCGAGAACCATGTTGAGAGCCTGTTCTTCGATATCCGGCACCTTGATCTCGATATTGACTCCAATCTTCCCCCTGCAGAAGTCGAGCACCTCGGCCAGCAGCGGAATTCGCGACCCGTCGCCCGCGTCCAGTCGACGAATCTCTTCGAGGCTCGTTTCTGACACCAACTGCTTCACGCCGCAGACCCGTTCGAGGTCGTAGTCGTGGACGCACACTATCTCACCGTCAGAGGTCAGCTGGATGTCCAGTTCAACCATGTCGGCGCCCATCTTCCAAGCAGTCTCAAAGGACGGCAGAGTGTTCTCCGGGGCGTGGGCTGCGGCGCCTCTGTGACCAATCACTAGTACATCGCGCACTGGCTCATCCCCTATTAGGCCTCGTCACTCGTGGTAATCTGAGCATCTGGGGCAATCCCAGTGCCTCCGCATCTCGGACAAGGGACCCTGCCTGTAGGACTATCAACCATGCCAGTCCCACCGCAGAAATAGCACTCCTCCGATGGCAAATCGCTCAACGAGCGTCTTGAACTTGTAGTCGAGTGACTCAATTCCCACTC
>CAZSTY010000332.1:0-1813 GCA_964609885.1 uncultured archaeon | reverse complement strand
CGAGGCTGGGGCTACCCCTTGAGAGATGACAAAACTATGAAGCGTCCGGACTATGCGGCACTTGCTAGAATCCTTGAAGAGATGAACAGAGAAGGCGGATACTCAGCCTCGATATTGGCCCGCGACGACGGTCTCCTAATGGCCTCGGCTACAAATCCAACAACAAACCGCGAGATAGTCGCGGCAATGTCCGGCTATGTTGCCTCAACAGTTGAACGAATGAGAACAGAGTTGAAACTGGGAGAGCTCAGAGACATCTCCGTGCGCTGCTCGGAGGGCAAGGCGGTGTTCAGAAAGATATCACCGGAGGGGAGCCAGCCCCTCATTCTTGCTGCGATAATGCCACGGAGCGTCCGCTATCACTCCCGAGCACTGGGAAAGGCGGCGACACGGATTCGCCGTCTGCTGGGGTAGGCTGCGGAACCTCGGCACCTCTGAGGCTCGGCGAAGCCACGACTCGCTCTAGGAGAAGACGCACTTGACGGATGAGAACGGAGAAGAAACCGAGGCGGAGGATGGCTCCGAGAAGGTCGAGATAATCTTCTTCAAATCTGACACATGCGCCTTCTGTCCTAGGGCCGAAGAAGTGCTGCGCCAGACAATCGAAGACTTTGGTCTTGGGATGTTCAAGATAACGACCTACAATGTTTCTGAAGACCCTGAAAAGGCAGAGGAGTTCGGAGTGTTCGCTCTTCCGACCATCATCATTGGAGGTATGTCTGTGACTGGGATTCCGGATCCCGAGATGTTGCTCAAGATGATGCTCGGGTCGAAAATAGGAATGAGGAGATGACGTGGTGCGATGACACAGTACAAGATTGAACGTGTCAAGACGGGTATTCCCGGCCTTGACGAACTTATAGAAGGCGGGTTTCCGAAGGGGGACACTATACTGGTCGCTGGTAAGGCTGGCACTGGTAAGAGCATTCTCGCGACGCAGTTCCTGTATCGCGGTGCCGTGGACTACGGTGAACCGGGCGTGTTGGTGACGCTGGAAGAACCCCCGCGTCTGATAAAGAGAAACATGATGCGTTTCGGGATGGACTTGGAGAAGCTGGAGCGCGAGGGCATGCTTGCGATTGTCGATCTGTCACCCGCAAAGCCATCCCCGGTCAACATCGGGGAGTATCCCAGCTTTGACCTGTCTGGTCTTGAGGCCATAATAATGCACCACGTCAAGAAAATCAATGCTCAGAGGGTGGTCATAGATACGCTGTCAATTCTTGCATATAAGTTCAAGAGCAGAGACATCCTTCGCGAGGAGATATTCAAGCTGTGCGCCCACATCACGAGCTACGGTTGTACGTTGCTTCTCACAAGTGAGATTCCAGCACAGGACACAGGGCTGGGGGTATTCGACATCGAAGCCTTCTTGGCCTCTGGTGTTATTGTTCTCTACAATGAGAAGATCAGCGACACATCGCGTTCTCGTTCAATCGAGGTGCTCAAGCTGAGAGGGTCGAAGCACAGCTCTCGGATTCACTCGATGCGGATAACTGACGAGGGAATAAGGGTCTGGCCCGGAGAGATCAGTCCGGGAACGTAGGGTCGCTTGGGAGGTGCCGAGTGTGAATAGCGACAAGAGCAGTGACACCGATCCGCCACGTCCGACTATTGCAAGGCCCATGATTGGGGACCTTGTTCAGTTTGGACAACTGACTCAGGTGTCAATAATGCTTGTTGGGCCCCTAGGTTCAGGAAAGACCACCTATGCGGAGGCGTTCCTCGCAGAGGGATTGCGTCTGGGTTTTACTGCCGTATTTGTCACGACGGATGAGTCGCCACGGCTGATTCTTAATGACATGAGCCGCCA
>CAZSTY010000331.1:0-1819 GCA_964609885.1 uncultured archaeon | reverse complement strand
TCTCCGTGAGCGGTCCCTTGACGAATACCCTGCCTGAGGACCGAATGTAGACCAGCCCCTTCGCCTTAAGACGGTTGAGACTGGCAAGCACAAGCTGAGTCAGCTCATCGTCGGTTAGATCGAGTCCCTTGCCAGGGGTCTGAAGGGTCTCGGTCATTCTGAGGACATTCTTCATGCTCGAGAGCTGTCTTCGCTTGCTCTCGTATGGATTTGAGTACATCCACAGGAGGACTATGAGATCAATGACATCCAGTCCCAAGTCGGGGTTGTTCTCCACGGCTCTTCTTGCGACAAGCTCCACGATGGGCACTACGCCCTCACCTCATTGGACTGGATTCCTCGGCGTAGAGTCAGAGCGTGGGCATTTAAGGTGCTCCATGACGTTCATACGGCCCTGACGTGGCCGGGGCGTGGCTGATAGATCTCGCCTCTCCGCATCAACTTGTCAAGAGACTCCTCTACAGACTCCTCTGAGACCCCCTTCTCTGTGTACTCTCTCATTATGTCTTTCACGGGAACCATGTCACCACGAGAACGTAGGTGGGCAAGAATCTCTGCTGAAACGTCAACTCTTCGGCGTGCGCTGGCAGGCTGTCCTGTGCCTTCGCCGATGTATCGGACCGTCCACGGATTGGGAAAGAATACGTCCCCAGCGTTGAACAACTTGGTCAGCTGATTCTCAACCCATTCCCACTCAAGTCTGTATGACTTGCAAGCGGCCTCAAGTTCATCGAGGTTGCAGGGCTGCTCCTTCGCCTTTTCAACGAGCATCAGTATCAGCCTCTGAGTCTTCGCACTTGGCAGGGGCATCTCGCCAGCCTCGTCAGCCACGTCCTCTACGCTAAGTCGTCTTGCCGGCATCAATGCAAGGACTCGTTCTCGCGAGCGACGTACGGCTTCCTCGAATTCCTTGTCGCCTCTTGCATTGAACTGCCGAACGGCCTCTGCGGCAGTGGCGGGGTCATCGAACAGTGCAGTCGCTGCACTGGTGATGTCGATGATGTGACCACAGTAGCTGCAACGCCGGCGCTTTTGCCCTAGAGGTGCGTTCGTGAAGTGTCTGCAGCGAGGGCACATGAATACAACATACGGCTTCGTCATCTCTTGCCGTCATGTGTTAGCCGATCACTGTATATAACAGACACTCTCTGCGGCGCGAGGATGTCAACTTAAGGAGGTAGGCAGTCGGGAAGAAAAGGGTCCACCTACTCTTAGGGAACTATGTTACCAACAACGTCAGAGGTCCTGAGAGCCAATGGCATGTTCCAACGTGATCGCACCGATACTCAGATCCGTACTCCCAGTATTGTATACTATCGTTTGGGTCTCTCTCAGAAACACCTTCCTCGTTCTCGAACACTCCAGAGTCCGCGAGGCCATCCGCCCCGCAAGTGGTACCTGCGAGCATTCTCCCCCTTCGATGTAAAGAGGAATCTCGAAGGGTCATCACCATCAATGAGTCCAAGATCAAGATTGAGGGCCAGTGGCGATACCTCTGGGCCGCCATCGACGTTGACACCTAGGAGGTCCTCGCGGTCTGGATCACGAGAGGCAGGTCCGGGCTTGAGGCGAGGCTGTTCATCAGAGAGGTCCTGAGGAAGTGCAGGGGGCGACCGAGAGTGTTGGTGGATGGGGGGCCGTGGTACCGGTGGGCGCTAGATAGTCTTGGGCTGGTGTGGGAACACGTGACCTTTGGTGAGCGGAATCCAGTGGAGCAGTGGTTCGGTGTTCTGAAGCAGCGGATCAAGAGGTTCTACAAGAGGTGGCCACACAACGCGACGGTTGTGCAGGCGCAGTGGTGGATAGAGTCCTTCGTCGC
>CAZSTY010000330.1:0-1824 GCA_964609885.1 uncultured archaeon | reverse complement strand
GCAGATCCCCGAGAACGGAGTGGCCTTCTTCTTTGGTATTCAGGAGGAGGGAGGCTCCAACAAGACGATCCGAGAGATTGTTGTTCCACCGACTCCGATATCCCAGTTCCTGTACATCTGCGGCCGAGAGTTCGTGACTGATGAGCTTGAGGAGATGACCAAACCAAAGAGCCTCGTCGTGATTGTGCTCATAGAGGGTGGCAAGCTGGTAATCGGGTATCTGCGTGGCAAGCACATCGAGCTGGTGCGAGAGGAGGACTTCTACATCATTGGCAAGACCCGTGCTGGCGGTCAGAGCGCTCGCCGGTACCAGCGCATCAGGGACGAGAAGATGCAAGAGTTCTTCAAACACGTAGCGAAGGTCCTTGCGGATCTTCTTCTCGACAATATAGATAACGTGGACGCCATAGTGCTCGGCGGCAATACGATTCGGGCCCAAGAGTTCCTCGAGAAGAGCGACCTCGACTACAGGATTCGGGAGAAGATTGTCGACAGGATCATTCCTGTGAGCGTGGTGGATGAGACCGGCCTTCTTCAGGCAATGAAAGAAGCATCTCGAATCTTGAAGGAGACTGAAATCTACGCCGAGCGACTCGCTTGGGAGAAGTTCATGGAGTCGCTCCTGCGGGGAGAGAATACGGTCACTTACGGTGAGAAAGAGGTCATGCAGGCCCTTCGAGAGGGACGTGTCGACACTGTGATGGTAGTTGAGGACAGCCCTCTGTTGGACCAGCTTGTTGAGGAAGTAGACAACTACGGCACTGAGCTTATGGTGTTCTCGTCACAGACGGAGTCGGGTGCCCAGCTGAAGTCCTTTGGTGGCGTGGCAGCTCGCCTGCGATGGTAGGCGAGATAGTTTAGTCTCGTGGAGGACGAGGCAGCTCTCCCAGCGTTTCTATGTCCTGAATCCAGCCAGCCAACTCCATGCCTATTGCCTGAATGTATTCCATCAGGCTAACCTGATACCTGTGGAGATGTTCTTGACGCAGGCTTCTGTACTTCGCCTTGAAGTCCTTCACGCGCCTCGGAAGCCCAATGGACCACTTATTCAACAGCATCTCAGCTCTCCGGTCGCTCATCACCCTCGCTGCGACACGTGTCTGCTTCTGGAGTTCGAGTATCCTCTCAATGCTCTTCTGGATTCCTATCACAGACGCTACGAGCTCTTTGGCGTCCGCCTTCGTGTCCGCGTTTCTAGTCGTATAGTAGACTTCCTTGAGCTGACGCTTGGCATCAAAGACCGAGTTCAAGAAGCTCCTAAGCGCGCGCATGCATCCCATTTCTATGCGGCGAGAGATTACTCTTTGCATTACGTTGACTAGGTTGCGGCGTATTGACACTCCTTGTCAGCATAAGGGCACGTGCGGCACTTGTAATGGTCTGGGGATGGGATGGGCTCACGTAGTCCTCGCCAGTAGCCGTCCATCCTCTGAAGCTCCCTCTCTATCTTCTGTGGCCTAAACTTGCCCGTGAAAGTAACGCTGTGCCTGCAGCTCACACAGTTCTCAAGGCCAATCTTGTCACATCTCTTGGCCCACGTCTGAGAACAGTAACAGACGACAAGACGTGTGTCACGGCATGACGCCCCCATATCACGTACTGCAAGCGCGTACAGTCCGGCCTGAAACATGTCTTGTTCACGAACGCGGTGTGGGAGATACTCTGCCGGGAACTTCATCTCGAACACGGCGTCCAATACGGGGCCGTTTTCGACATGCAGAACCGCGTGGTCCAGTCTGCCGCGATATCTCCATGTCATCGACACAACAGTCTGTTCTGAGAACACATACTTTCGACCCCTTCTCAGTTGAGGGGCTGTTCCGT
>CAZSTY010000329.1:0-1829 GCA_964609885.1 uncultured archaeon | reverse complement strand
CGTACGCAGACACGGTTTCTTCGGTGTTTCCTGAGTAGCTGACCGCCACGACCACCCAATCAACCCCGACACATTCTGGAAGCATATAGTCCTTCACAGTCAGGATGGGGACCTTTGCAGAGGGCGCAAGAACGGCCCTGCATATTTCACCACCAATTGCACTCCCTCCCATTCCAACGAGGCACACTCCCCCGATCCCGGCATCCCGCACTCTTTGTGCTTTCTCAATTACTTCAGTTCCGGGTGCAACGCGGGTCATGAGGTCGGGAAACATCGCAATCATCTCTCGCATGGTCTTCGCCTGAATTGTACTCATAGATGTCACCATCCGTGACTGTGCTCGCGGTTGCTGTTGCGGCTCGGATTCCTCTGCCTAAGTCCTATAAAGACATCACTCCGATGCTGACTCACAACACTAATCAGAGGGCAGCCTCTTGGCCTGTCTACACAATACCCGGAGGTTTCAGAGAGAATGGGAATCATGAAGGCTGCGGCGGTGCGGGGCCTCATTCCCGCTGGAAACAAAGTGACTGAGCTCCGCTCAGATCTCTTTAGGTTGATGTACGAGATGGCTGAAGTGCTGGAAGAGAAGTACGGCCGCGAGGGACTCGAAACTGCTGCTGAAGTGTTCGCCCGACTCGGTGCCCAAGACGGAGAACTGATGAAGTCCCGTCTCGGACTCGGTGATACCCTGCACGATGCCCTTGATGCGTGGGTGATTGTCGGCAACATAATGGGTGCTAAGATTAAGACCAAGTGGGTGTCCGATACACGCGTGGAGACAGAACACCCCTACTGTCCACAACATGCAGTCTTCGTGGAGCGTGGCAAGATCTATTGCGAGCACGTCTGTCTGCCGTACGTCAATACCCTTGCAAAGACTATCTGCCCTGCCATCGAGCCAGAAGTGGTTCGGGCGGCAGACATGGACCATACCTGCGTCAAGGCGCTCATGCTGCCTGAGGAGAAGGCCGAATGACTACAAGTTCGCGGCAGGTATCCTTCGCGGTTGATGGCTCGACCTTGACAGGAATCATAACAGAGCCCGAGTCGCACCGAGGTCTTGGAGCGCTACTGCTCCATCCTCATCCCTTGTACGGGGGTACCATGGATGACATGGTCACACTATCAATCGAGCGATGCCTGCTACGCCTTGGTGTGGCGACAATGCGTTTCAACTTCAGGGGGGCTGTAAGTGCCCCCACGTATCGTGGCGTTGCCGGAGCTATCGACGATGCTCTTGCTGCGGAGTCGGTGCTGAGGTCCCAAACTGCCATCGAACGTGTAGGCATTGTGGGGTATTCGTTTGGCGGGTCCGTGGCACTCCACGTCGCGGCCCTCAGGTCGCCGGAGTTCCTGTGCACTGTGAGTGCCTCGTATGACATTGCCGCTGAAGTTGGCGATGTCGCCGAGCGCCTTGCGTCGCTGCAGTGCCCTGTGCTACTGATTCATGGATCTGCAGACTCAATTGTCCCCGTAGAGGATCTCAACCGGATACGCAGCTTCATTCAGTTCGAGTCTGTCGCAACAGTGGTCGTCGAAGGTGCAAGTCATTTCTATCATCGTGGCCTACACAACCTTGAGGCCGCCGTCACAGATTTCGTCAGTCGCCTTGTTGTGAATGACAACCATTAAGAAGCCCGAGGACTGCTGGGCGTGCGGGTCACAGCGATGCTCCGGGCGGTCATCTTTGATCTCGACGGCACAATTACCGTCTTGACTCTTCCACTAGATGCGATGAGATCCGATACCAAGGACTACTACATCAAGCGGGGGCTCCCACCGTTTCTTCTCGATCCGGCTGATGGAATTTCGAGCACTCGCGTGAA
>CAZSTY010000328.1:0-1849 GCA_964609885.1 uncultured archaeon | reverse complement strand
GATTGACCAGCATGTCCCTGTTCAGCCTGCATAGGAAACCCTCAGTGACGCTCAACTGGACAATGTCTTCCTGTTCAGCATACCAATCGAGGATTGGCAGGATGGTCTTGTCAAAGTCGACCAATAGTAGGTCATACCGCCTCCAGTCGCCCTGCTCTATTCGCATGAAGCCGAAGTCGATGTAGCGAGGTGGATTGAGAAGACGTGCAGTGTTCTCTGAGATGTCAACGAACCCCGCCACTGTCAGATTGACATAAATGACCCGGTAGTGAGGCGACGACTCTGCTAACATCGTTATCGGCACTTGCAGAACTTGGCCTATGGACAGCAACGATGCATTCACAGAGCTGGCTACTACGTACGTTTCGTTCACACCGAGGTCTCTCGTCCCGTTGATATGATTGAGCGTACGCCAAATCTCTGAGTCGGTCTCCAGACCAACTACGTCGAACCCTTGACCAAGACTCGCATTGTAGCTGTACTTCACTCGAGCGTATCTGTCGACCAGACTCACCTCAGAGAGTCCTTCCAGTATCTCTTCAAGATCCTGATACTGCGACGGAGTCCAAGTCATGTTATTGGCCTGAATTCGCGCGTCGTAGTCCACACCTTCAAGGGCGGTCTTGAGAGCATCTTGCGTCAGCACATCGGCTGACATCAACATGCTCGCAAAGAACGTCGTGGCAATGAGAACGCCGATTGCCAGCGCAAGGGTCAGTTTGTATCCCCGGACCACTCTCTTGAAGGCGTACTTGAACATCCGATGCACTTCCTCTCTTCCGGCAACGCCGGTTGTTGTATATTAAAGGCAAATGTATGCTTCATTCAGATGATGGGTCTGCTTGGGCAGGACCATCTCCCGATCTGCTCCGACATCTGTCATAGATCACTGCTGCAGCGCACGTGACGCCTGCGACTGCGAGCGTGCTGCCCACCACATATGGCAAAGTCACCGTTGGATCAGGGGCAGAAGGTTGTGAAACGTACGTGTCTATGGTCCGCGCGTAGCTCGTGGCTACATTATCCGAGTTGTCGAACGCCTCTATGAACAGCACGTACGTATGGTTCGCACGCAGAGGCTGAATCTGTGCTACGTAGAGGGAGTCGTTGAACGAGAGGGCATGCCTCGTGGTGTTCCCCGCTTCGGTACGAATGACCAATGACACGTTCTTCACTCCAGAACCGCTGTCGTGAACCTCAGCCCACACTCCAAATGGCTCAAGTGCCGCAGGGTCACCCTCGAAACCCCAATCGGAGATCTCCGGCCGCAAGACATCCTGAGCAAGTACTGAATCGTGCAGGACCCCGCTCCCGACAACTGCATCATCTATCACCGGACTACTGATGGGAAACAGCACTGCAAGGACAATTGCCCAACGGATAGCCCGCCTCATAGGTTCGACAACCAAAGATGTGCTAATATGGCCGTTGGTCAACGCAGCGAAAAGTAGAGGGTGGGCGCAGTTGCCGGGGCAATACGACGCTTTGCCGCGCCACCACCTATCAAACATTTTGAGCGTCGTATTCCATGTATCCTATTTTTAGGACACATGCGAGCCACCCGCCGCACGCCAAAGCGGGTGGACGACCCTCGGTCTTGTCGACTGCGCCCAGTATTGAAGAGTGTTCGTTTGTGTTTAAGGTTTCTGTCCCGACAACCCCATGACTATTCCACCGAGTAACCAGGAGATTGCCGTTCCTGACACGCACATGATAGTTCATATCATCTATGCATAAAAAGCATCTGGTCATATACCGCACATCCGTAAAGAGGCCATCGGAGAGGGAGCATGGCTCCCTCCCCGCTCAGGATGTCTGGGCCGTTGCGCGCGAATTACGAGCCCATCCT
>CAZSTY010000327.1:0-1855 GCA_964609885.1 uncultured archaeon | reverse complement strand
CGTGCCACACGGTTTCTCAGACCTATCATGAGCGTGACCCCGGTGGGCGTCACAGCAGCAGCGTACTTGGGTGCGCTACTGACGTTGGTAGGAATTCTTGCACTGAGTTCGTGGCTGGCGCTTCACCTTTTCCTCTCAGTCCCCATTGCAGCGGCCAGCGCCATGATTGTCTACTACGTCATATCGTCCTATCCCATCTCTCGCATGAACAGCTACCGGCTTATGCTCTCTGACGAGGCAGATGTGATGTTCGAACAATTCCTCTTGGTGTTCCAATCGGGGGGTACAATCTTCGACGCCATGAGGCTGATGGCAGGGTCAGACCATCCCTATCTGTCAGCCGCCTTTCAGAGGATGCTGGCCGAGGTGGCTGGCGGTCGGCCACCTGAGAAATGCCTGATGGAGTTCGCAAGCAACCAGCCCTCCGATGATCTCCGGCGCTACCTCATTGCCATCGTATCAGCACTAGAACGCAAGACTGACCTTCTTGAGTCACTGTCCGGAGAGTCGTTTGAGGCGGACCTGACGCTCCGCTCGAAGAACTTGGAGTTGGAGAGCCGACTGTTGATTGTCGCCGCGGTCATCACTTATGCGCCGATGATGTTCACACTGGTGGTTTCCCTCACGGGCCAGGTGACGAGCCCAATGGTCATGCTTCTGATTCCTGTGCTGGTGGGACTCAACTTGCTACTCAGGACGCGCTTCTCGAGAGCCTTCACCCCATATTTCGACCGGCCACAAGAAACCGGCCTCGCTCGGCCCAGCCAGCGTGAGATTGTCCGCGAGTACGACGAGTTTCTTAACCTGCTGTTGTTGATTGCTGAGCGTCTGAGGAACGGAGATACTCTGGAGGTTGCACTCGCCCAAGTCCGCGAGGATGCTGCTCCGGAGGTGCGGGAAATTGTTGACAAGGCCGTACAGGTGATCTACGGCGAAGGGGGCTCTCTCGCTCAGGCCATCGACGAGGCAGCGAACGAGGCCTTGGGAAGACGTGTCGCTCATCTGCTCAGACTCACCGGAAAGATGTGCGAGTTCTCGGCCGCCGACGCTGGTATTCGGCTTGCAAAGATCGTGACGCGCCTCATCAAGAGGTCCGCCGTTGCAAAGGAACGCGACTCCATCATCGCGGCGCAGCGACTGAAGATCTATCTCCTCAGCCTGACAAGCGCAATAGTCCTTGGACTTCTCTCAGCTCTCTCACCATTTCTCTCTGTTGCGTCGTTGTTTCAGGGCGGAGGCACGCCCTTTGGGAGCGCGGCGGTTTCGGACATAATGCCACTGCTGATCACACTTGGTGTTGTGACGGTCTCCGCAGGGTATCAGAATACGCTCATGGTGTCCGGTGAGCGACCGCGCTTGACAGCGATAGGTTGTGGCATAGCCTACTGGATATCGTTTGTCATGGCCGCCTCAGTGATTGGGATTCAAATAAGCTGACATAGGTTTTTTAGTCGGCGCGTCAATGGTCGCCCTGTTAGTTCGAGGTGTCACTCATGCTTCAGTTTGGAGTATTCGACCTCAGTCTTGACGAGATCATGATCTATTTTCAGGACCCGTGGATCGTGGGCTGGGTTCTAATAGGTTCAGGAATTCTTGCAGCGGCGTGGCTGCTAGAGAATGTCACAGACCCCATCCCAGTCCTTGGATGGATCTTCGATATCATTGTAAAGCTTGGTACGTTTCTGGGCTTCTTTGTGGGAGCTCTTGACATCCTCGTAGGATATGTCGTCTACGTGACGAACCCGGGAGGAGTCATAGTGGCAGGGGTCTTGGTGGTCATTGGGTTCTCTCTCGTGATGAGGCTCCTGTCGAAGTTTCCCATTGCCTTCATGTTTGCTGCGGCCGTTGCGGTCTT
>CAZSTY010000326.1:0-1875 GCA_964609885.1 uncultured archaeon | reverse complement strand
CCCTCTCTATCAGTCAAGCAAAGGCCGGTGCGTCCCACGCGAGCCAGATGAGCTCGACATCATCAGCGGCACGGATTTGGTGCGTGATGTTTCTGGGAACATAGTAGACTCTCTGAGGCTCAAGATCAAGCTCGAAGTCGCCGATGACCATTTGGCCGCTGCCCCTCAGCACAATGAACGCCTGAGGCCATGGATCTGTTTCACCCGCCTCGTTTAGGACGGAGCCTGAGGGCACGTGATACCAGGCCGTTCGCAGGTCTCTCCAGTACACAAGGGGGATGGGACGGGCACCGTGAGCGCTCCCTGCAAGGTCGACACGAAGAGTCCTCGTCTTGACTCGCCCGGGGATCAGAAAGAACGTGGCAAGCCGGTACAGGCATTCCATGCTCTCTCTGACTCTCTCCCTGTCCGTGAGATCGAAATCGACAGGCCTCTTCTCGTCTATCCGTGACCTGCCCGCGAGTGCAAAGAGGTCAACCTCTCCTCGCAGTGCTCTCTCCAAGAGTTCTTGCGTGAGGATCAACCTGAGCGTTGGATTCTCAGCACCCTCTTCTACTGTCAACGAATCGGCAATGACAAGCGTCGCTCTCTCGCCTGTGTCAGTCAACTCGAACCCCACCCTAATGGGAGACTCGCTCACATGAAGCAGGTCTGCATAGAGCTCGACGTCGTCGACGAGTCGGACCAAGATGTCAACTAGGCTCATTACGATCACTTCATGTGTGGCGAGCGATTCCAATCAGTGTTTGCTTCTGCGCCACTGCAGGACGGCAGCTGGGCCAAGCCCACCTACACTCGGGCCGAGATACGCTGTGCAGGAACTGCTAGGTGACAAAATGCCCCCTCACCGTGTCGTCTTGAGAGACTGCATCTCCTCTAGGTACTTCTTACCCTTGCCGTCGATGAAGTACTTACGAGCCGGTTCAAGCATCCTGATGAGGTACTCGCCCACCGTGTTCTTCAGGTCGAGCGGATGGATGCCTCCCTGGGCGTAGTCGGCCTCGAAGGTCGACCAATCCTCAAATTGGCGCACTTCACCCGTTTTCGCGTTCTCCACGATGAGCTCCTCGCCCACACGCCTGAGGTACGGCCAGACGATGAACCTCGCAAGGTCCAAGATTGGATTGAGCTGGGTCTTCTTCGGTGGGCAGTAGGACTTCCTAAGCTTCCTTTTGATCTCCTCAGGAGTGTCATGGACAAAGATTGCACTGTCCGGACGGGACTTGGACATCTTGACCTCCACGATACTGTCTTCGAAGAGAGCACGGTCACCCGCCGTCTTCGCCTGGAGGATCTGTTGCCTCTGCTTCTCACTGACATGCATGCCAAGCAATAGATGATGGTGTACTGTCACCGGCTTGTAGTCGAAGTTCTTTGCGACCTCAATCGCTATGACGTGGGCCTTTCTCTGGTCCATGCCGCCGTGCGCAAGATTGACCTTCAGGCCGTAGATGTCAGCCACCTGCATTGGCACGTAGAGGAGCTGCGCAAATGTGATTTGCTCGCCCTCTCTCCGTCCGAGGACCGTTATGCTTCGCTTGGCCCGACCGAGAGTCATCTTCATGGCGACCTTGATGAGGCTCTCGAGATAGTCCAGTCCCAGCTTCTCGTAGAGCGTGGACCCCATGATGAACTTGGACTTCTTGGGGTCGCCTCCGACACTCTTGAGTGACCACTTCAGGGCCTCCTTAAAGTAACCCCCGGCGACCTTGCGGATCACCGACAGGTCCCCGCCGAGCTTCTTGTTTATCCAAGAGTGGTAGTCGGCCAAGAAGATCTGAGTGTTCACGCCGGCCTGCTGAAAGTCAGCCACCTTTTGCATAAGGAGATAGGACTGACGCCTGCCAGCGACCCAAGTCTACTGATTGGTAGAAC
>CAZSTY010000325.1:0-1877 GCA_964609885.1 uncultured archaeon | reverse complement strand
CATGCCTCATGTATTCCTCGAACTCGTCAAACGTTAGCGGGCGATTGTCGTAGGCCGATGGCAGTCTAAATCCGTAATCGATGAGGTTCTTCTTACGGGACCTGTCACCATGATGCATCCCTCGAATCTGAGGGATGGTCATGTGACTCTCGTCGATGACCATCAGGAAGTCCTGAGGGAAGTAGTCCATGAGCGTGTACGGTTTCTCACCCGGCTTTCGCCCGTCAAGGTACCGCGAGTAGTTCTCAATTCCTGAGCAGTGGCCGGTTTCGCGCAGCATCTCAAGATCGTACAGGGTCCTGCGTCTGAGGCGCTCCGCCTCTACCAGTTTTCCTTGGCGCTTGAACCACTCGACTCTCTCCTCCATCTCCTGACGGATCTCATCTAGAACGCTGAGGACCCTCTCATGACGCATCACATGATGCTTCGCTGGCGGCACCAGCATCCATGACTCATCCCGAATCCGTCTTGCTGTCACAGCCTCGACCAGCGATATACGGTCAACAATGTCGTCGTCAAGCTCGATACGTATCTTGTCACGAGAATATGCAGGCTGTATCTCGATGACATCTCCGCGTACTCGGAACAGGCCAGGGCCGACTTCGATATCGTTTCGTTCGTATTGCATCTCGACAAGCTGTTCAAGAATTGCTCTTCGGTCGACAACGTCGCCGACGCGAAGCATCAGGGACATCTCCTCGTAGTCCTCAGGGTTGCCGACGCTATAGATACACGAGACTGACGCAACCACTATGACATCCTCGCGTGTCCTCAGAGATCTGACTGTTGAATGACGGAGCCTCTCTATCTCTGCATTGATGTCGGTTTCTTTCTCGATGTACATGTCCTTGGATGGAACATATGCCTCTGGCTGATAGTAATCATAGTAGGACACGTAGTATTCCACAGCATTGTCCGGGAAGAACTGTTTGTACTCGGAGGCGAGCTGTGCGGCCAGGGTCTTGTTGTGAGAGATCACAAGAGTGGGGCGCCCGTACTCCGCGATGACATTGGCCATGGTGAATGTCTTCCCTGATCCTGTGACACCGAGTAGCGTCTGATGCTTGAGACCGGACCTGAGGCCCTCTACTAGCTTCTCAATCGCCTGCGGCTGGTCACCAGTGGGCTCGAACGGCGCCTCAAGTCTGAATGCGGTCACTCAGAATGCCTCTCTCGTTGCTGTGAAACCTACCATTCATGAGTTGTCAAAGCAATATGAGGAATTCTGTCTGCGCGCTGGGCCTACTCACGACTACCGGCCACGCGATTGACCATGATGAAGAGCGGAAAAAAGAGAGGCATGAGCGCCGGGTCGCAAGACGCCGGCGTCATGTGTATACTACTGGCTGGGCTCTAATCGTAAGAGTCGCCTACTACTTCCGTTTCATCATCACAATGATGATCACGACAACCACGACCGCACCTGCCGCGGCCGCGATGATTGCCCACTGTGGAATTCCTCCAGCTCCCGTCGTCGTTGTGCCATTTGTTGTGCTACTTGTTGTGCCGCTTGTTGTACCAGTTGTCGAGGTGCTCGTCGTACCGGTGCTGGTTGTCGTTGGTGTTTCGGTCACAGTGACTGTCACGCTGTCGGTGGCAAAGTTACCGCTTCCGTCTGATACGTTTATGGCAAAGATGTAGGTGCCCACAGCTAGGGCATCGACGTTGACATCTATGTCAGAGCCGTCCCAGGTGCCAGATGTGACGAGTGTTCCATTCCTAGTGACGCTATAGCTCGCAGGGTCGAGGTCAGAAGCAGACCAGTTAATCCAATGGCCAACCGTTCCTTCCACGTAGCTCAGGTCGTCAGGACTGCTAAGCAGGGGTTTGGTTGTGTCCTCCACGGTCACAACTACTGTGTCCGTGGCCCTGCTTAG
>CAZSTY010000324.1:0-1907 GCA_964609885.1 uncultured archaeon | reverse complement strand
TACGACACACTCTGGAGTATTCCAGAGCAGTGATCTGTAGGACAATAAGCATGGAGATTTGGTGGGCCGGGGGCGACTTGAACGCCCGATCTCTTGCATTTTGTGTTCCTCTACATAGAGGACGCCCCAAGCAAGAATCATACCAAGCTAGACTACCGACCCATGCCAAAAGTGACCAATATTGCTATCAAGATAAAGATTACCTTCTCACACAGTAGAGCACTCATTGCCAAAGTACTAATGGGCAATCTCGAATTGATTCACAACTGCTCTAGCCTCGGTGGGGTGACGACATGGCTACTGCCCTCGTCTTTCATGACATTTTTACAAAACATGTGATGTCGTCTGGGCATCCTGAATGCCCAGAACGGCTTCAGATTGCAATGGAGTCTATTACGTCTGCCGGACTACTTGAGAGTGGGGATGCTGAGTTGATAGAGGCTACCCCCGCGGACCTATCGGAGATATATCGCATTCATAATAGAAACTACATCACATCAATCAGGGACATGTCAAGGCGTGGTGGTGGGTTCTTCACCCTAGATACATCAGTTGGACGCTACACGTATCAAGCGGCTCTTCTAGCTGCTGGAGGCGGGATTCTGGCCGTTGACAGAGTGATGAATGGAACCAGCAAGAACGCATTTGTACTATGCCGTCCACCGGGTCATCATGCAGAACACAACCGAGCTTTTGGATTCTGTTTCATCAATAACATTGCTGTTGCAGCCCGCCACCTCTTAGCAAAAGGAGTCCAGCGAGTCTTGATAGTGGACTATGATGCACATCATGGCAACGGCACTCAGAATGCTTTCTATCAAGATGATCGTGTCATGTACGTGGGGCTTCACCAAGACGGGCGAACTCTCTTTCCGGGAACTGGGTTCGTCAATGAGATTGGAACAGGACGTGGACGAGGGTTTACCCTGAACATACCCATGTATCCCGGGGCGGGGAGGAAATCGTACGAGGTTGCATTCTCCGAGATTGTAGAGCCCGTCGCCGAGAGGTACAAACCAGAATTCGTGCTCGTTTCCGCAGGATATGATTGCCATTTCGGCGACCCCCTTACTACACTTGGACTAACACTTCAAGACATTGCAGAGATTGACCAGCGGTTGGTTGAGATAGCAGAGAAACATGCCCAAGGGAGAATTGTAGTGTTCCTAGAGGGTGGATACAACCTAGATGTCGTACGAAATGCTGCTCGTGCCACGTTGCAGAGTCTCATGGGAGAACGCCCCAAGCTCGCACGAGAGGTGTCAAGAGAAAGTCAGACCTGTATAGATGTCGCCCGAGAAACTACTGAAAAGCTCACTGAGCTTGTCAAGAGTGTTCACTTTTAGATTGCACTCTACTCCAATACATCGAACTCATCAATCAAAGCCTGTTCCATTGAGTGCTCATCCATCTCCTCGGTGAAATCCAACACGGGAGTAGGTGCGCCCAGCTGTTCTTTAATTGACCGTGCCACCGCCATACCTACTGACGGGACTAGCGCAATGCGCTCAATGGGCGCCTCTATGAGATCCTCTATTGTCCTCAGACCGCTCTGATACAGCATTCGCCCGCGGACACGGCCGACGCCTCGTATCTTCACAAGATCTAGCAGCTCCGGCCGGACACCATACTTGAGCCGCTCCTGTAGTTGGCGGAAGAACGGTGCATGAGGGGATCCCGCAATCCTGGCAATTTCTGCAGCCGCATACGCAAGCCACTCGGCAGACTGAGCAAAGCGGTGCACGTCACCCATCCCAACGCCATACCTCTCAGTGATGTTCCGTTCGGACTCCTCCGATATCCAATCCAAGAGGATTTGTGCCGTCTTGAGTTCTCCAAGGAACCGACTGTATAGATCAGGCTCTTCCCACTCGTCAGGTGGCTCGACCAAGAGATGATCTAGGTGG
>CAZSTY010000323.1:0-1936 GCA_964609885.1 uncultured archaeon | reverse complement strand
GTCCTGCATGATACGCACTATTTCGACCGGATCCTTGACGAGCCGCCTCAGCTAGAGAGAGATGAGGAGTTCGCGTATCACGATCCGTGCGAGCTTCACAGGATAAGCAATGTGAAGACAGAGCCACGGTCGTTGATGAGAAAGATTGGCGTGAGATGGCGGGAGATGGAGCTGTCCTGTTGCGGAGGCGGTGGGTTGCTCAGGATGACTGACCCGGATCTGAGTGACAAGATAATCGAGGTCCGAAAGCAAAAGGAGCACATGGAGGGCACCACTGTGCTCACTTGTTGTCCATCCTGTAGAGAGCAGTTCATGAGCGCAGGCATCAAGACAAAGGACATTGTCGAGATGCTGGATGAGGCCTTCGAGGAACAGGGGAGGTCGACAGAATGAAGCTTCGTGAGGTCGTCATAGGGGCCAACGCCTCAATATTTTACCGTCTTGACTTCTCCAAGATACGGGGGGTCTACTACCCTCGCACAGAGGAGGAGGCGAAGGAGGCAATTGCAGAGGCCCGCTCAAAGGGTCTGGTCGTCACCGTTAAGGGTGGAGGCTCTGGTCTCAGTGGTGCCTGTACCGGTGGCAACGATGAACGCATTGTACTTAGCACCCTTCGGATGAGAAGGATACTTGGTGTCAACGAGAGAGAAGGATATGTCGACGTGGAGCCGGGAGTGACACCAGACGAGATCAACGAGTTCCTGGCGCCATACGGCCTCAGATTCTACGTCGCGCCGAGCAGCAGGGATGTCGCCACGGTGGGAGGGATTCTGAACACCGACGGTGGTGGCAATGACACTTGGGTCAATGGAACAATGCGCGACAACACCATTCGGGTAAGGATGGTGCTGTACGATGGGAGAACTATTGAGGTCACTAAGGACGGCGTCCGCAGCGAGGACGCGGCGCTTGAGCAAGAGCTCAACCGGCTCCACATGACGATTGACGACATCGCCAGCTCTCACGGTACTCTCGGGTTCGTGACCGAGCTGCGCCTACATGTACGCCCAATCTCCGAGGAAGAGGTCATTAGTGGAGTAGCCCACTTTGATGATGTCGCAGAACTCGGGCAGGCGATAGGGCGGCTGGTTGATGCGAAGAGCCCAATAAAGTACGGTGAGGCGATAGTCATGGCTCACCCGGACATCCGTGGCGACCTGAAACCGCCCCTCCTCATCATGCAATTTCCGGAGGAGGATCTGGAGGCTATCCGAAACCTAGTTGATGTTCGGGTCCTCACAGACAGTGAGGTCGAGAAGATGAAGGATATCCGAATAAAGCTGCCAAAACGGAATCCTGTCGAGGGTGTGCAGCTTGCTCTCTTCGAGGGTTATGGCCTGCATGACACAAGTCTCGAGAGGATGCAGGAGGTGGTTGCTCAGATTGATGATATCTTGGTGCGTCATGGTTACGTGCCCTTTGCCAAGTATGGGCATGCTCCTAGCAAGTGGTATGTCGGTAACAATGAGCCCACCTACGGCATGGTCATGCACTCACGCGAGATAAGACCACCCGAACAGTCACCTAGGGAGGTACTAGCCACAATCTTGGAGATAGTTGACGCATGCGAGAAACTGGGTGTGACTCCAAAGCCTGAGCACAAATGGCCATACAGCGATGTGGCCAAGAAGACTCGCCTATCTCAGCTTCGTGAGGTACTCGGACAGGGCTTCAACAACTTCATCTTTTGCGATGACTGTGCCGAAGCACTGGCGAAGATGGTGTGACTGGCCCTCTGCTCACAGCTGGTGATACTTTCGGCCTACTCTTTTCATAGGCGCTTAAATACGTCAGTTGAAACAAAGCTCTGATGTACAAATGGTCGCTTTTCCCAGGCCGAGAGGACTGTTCGATCCCTACTACGTTCCGGAACGCCTGCTGTTTCGCGACAATGAACTCGATATCATCGGTAAGGCCTATAGGGACTCATACGAGG
>CAZSTY010000322.1:0-1940 GCA_964609885.1 uncultured archaeon | reverse complement strand
CTCTTCAAAGTAGTCCTCATGGGAGACGGCTCAGTTGGAAAGACAAGCCTACGGCGGACCTACATGGGCGAGGGTTTCAGAGCATCATACATGATTACAATTGGTGCCGACTTTGCAGTCAAGAAGATGAGCCTAGAGGGCGGTCATGAGGTTAGCATACAGATCTGGGACCTTGCCGGGCAGGAACACTTCAAGAACGTGCGTTCCACCTTCTACAAGGGCGCTCAGGGCGCTCTTGCCGTATACTCTACCGTAGAGCGTTCATCATTTGATAATCTTCCCAACTGGATTAACGAATGCTGGCACAATGCTGGCAAGAAGATTCCCATTGTTGTCATTGGGAATAAGATTGACCTGCGAGAGCAGTTCAAGGACAACCCCGTGATGAAGCACAACATCGTGACCACTGAAGAGGGACGGCAGTTCGCTGAACAGCTCGCCCAACAGGGTGTTCATACCTCATTCATTGAGACTTCTGCCAAGACTGGCGAAAACGTCGAGGCCGCGTTCCTCGAACTCGCCATCAAGATTCTCGAGGCAGGCGGTCTATCATAATAGTCAGCGAAACACACTGCGACTCAACAGGCTCGTACGAATGGTGTTCGCGATTCACAACACTTTTAGCACGCACTCTGGGGCCATGATTGGACGTGAAGTCATGGAGTGACCTGTATGGACTCAGAGGAAGTTACCCTCTTTCTAAGACCCAAGACTCTCCGGCCTCGGGCCGAACACGGATCCGAGATCACCCGTCGTCTTGCGATGAATCATGTTGGACGCATGATAGCTGCCGCGATGCAGGACCGTACAATTCGCCTCTTTGATGTCCAGAATGGCGAGGAGATTCAGCGTTTCGTAGACAGCTATCTCTGTACGTCCATCGCCTTCAGCCCACGAGGGGATATTGTCGCCACAGGTGGCGTTGACAGAGTCATCAAACTCTGGGACATCCGAACGGCCGAGCGGCTTGCGACACTGGAAGGACACACGTATCCAATCCTGAGCCTTTCTTTCTCACCCGATGGTGACCGCTTGGTGTCCGGAAGCGGTGACACAACCCTGATGGTCTGGGACATTGATAATCGAAGTCAGCTTCATCGGATGAAGGGTCACTCCCTATACGTGGTCACGGTCCAGTGGGACCCGCAGAGAGACAGGATTGTTTCAGGCGGCGTTGACGGGTACATCGGGGTGTGGAACCCCAATACCGGAGAGAGGGTCGACTGGATTCAGGAACACCGGACGGCGGTTCACGCGGTCAGATTCACGAGTGACGGTAGCGTCCTTGCATCCGGGTCATCAGACCGGACCATTTTGATATGGGACGCCACGGGGGACTCCCTCAAACCCCAGCGGAGGCTCACAGATCACACTGGTGAGGTCCGATCTGTGGCCTTCAGCTCGGACGGCCGATACATGGCCTCTGGCTCAAGTGACAAGGACCTCTTTGTATGGAACACCGACGGATACGTGCGAAGTGGCGAGAGTACTACCTACAGTGAGGTTCACGGAATCGAGTGGCTGCCAGACAAGCACGCATTCATCACGGCCGACGGGACCGGGGCAATCATTAGATGGGACGTACAGGTGCTGGAGTCGGTGCTGGCCCCCTTCAAGAACCTCCTAGCGGAGATTGAGGCCGACACGAGCCACGCGCGACATGACGAGCTTGTTCAGAAGTTCAATGAACTGGTTTCACAACACGACCCGGAAGTCCTACAGGACAAGCGAGTGTTCTATGTCATGTGGCAATGCAAAAGAGGCCTCGGACTTCTGAAGGGAAAACCACGACGTACGCTATAGCATCCCCTTGTGTTCCTGACGAGCGCGATCTATCATGACCTCGCAGAGGACCTTGAAGGCCTCCTCAACGTTCTGACCAGTGAGCGCACTGGACTCAACATACAGTGACCCAATCTTCTTGGCGTAGGCCTCTCCTT
>CAZSTY010000321.1:0-1951 GCA_964609885.1 uncultured archaeon | reverse complement strand
CATCTCTCGCATCTCCACCCGCCCTGTGCCAGAGGCCACCGGTCAGGCCGGAGTGCCTGTCCGGACGGCGAAGGCCACCGACACGCCAATGGCGATGACCATCGTTATGAGCAGGGGATCGATGCCCAGCTCAGCGGCCAGAGGAATTGCGATTGGGATGAGGATGACGGCTGCTCCCGTGTTTGACGCCACCATGGTGACGAGCACGGCGACCACGCCAATCACAACGATTACTAGAAAGGACGGCAAGTATCCCAATGCGGACAACTGATGGGCGATGAAGGTCGAAAGACCTGTCTGGATCATGGCCCCGCCCAGGGCAATGCCACTGCCGAGAATCAAGAGTGATCCCCAGTTGATCTCATGCGAAACGTCGTGTTCGTCCAGTAGCCTGAAGACGAGGAGGGCGAAGCCGCCGAGCAACGCAACAGTCGAGCTTGAGATCCCATGACCGCTCCAGCCGATGATGTTGGCCACGAAGTCGGGGACTTTCTCGGTGAGCCATAGTGCCACGACGGCCACAAATACGCCGAGGACCAGCTTCTGTTCAGCCGTGATGGGACCGAGGCGGGCATATTCCTTCTCAGAGATCTTCTTCAGTTCCCTTATCTCTTCAATGTCCTTTGGTACCTTGAATCTGTACATGAGCCATTGCCACATGATTGGCAGCATGATGAGCACAACAGGTACACCGAACGGGAGCCATGTCATGAAAGAGATCTGCATTCCTATGAATGAACTCACATAGGCAGCCGCAAGAGGATTTGGCGGAGAGCCAACCAGAGTGGCCACGCCACCAAGAGTCGCCGAGTAGGCAACACCGAGGACAAGCGTCTTACCATACTTCGTCTTGACCTCTTCGGTCCGCAACCTCGAGATTACGGCGAGTGCTATAGGAATCATGATTGCAGCGGACGCTGTGTTGCTGATCCACATCGACAGGAAGGCCGACGCAGCCATCACTGTGAGAATCAACCGGGGCCCCGATCCTGCACCCTTTGATAGGATGAGTAGGGCGATTCTCTTGTCCAAGTCATACTTGCTGAGCGCTCTACCGATGAGAAAGCCACCAAAGATGAGGGCCACTGCTGGGTCGAAGAAGGGCGCAAGAGCAGCTCTGGGTCCCTGAATGGCAAATAGGACAATGAGTATGGGAATCATGATGGATGTGGCAACGAGGCTGATTCCCTCCGTGAACCACAGTACCCCCACGACACCGAGCAGCAGGGCTGCTCCCTGCGACTTGACCAGCGGCTGGTACTCTATGATGAACGTCTGACCAGACTGGCGAGTTGGGCGAAGACTGAGTTCGAAGTCCGAAGGACCGGTGATCACGCCGTGAATGTTGCTCGCCAAGACGGGTGATCCGGATGCTTGAATCTCGATGACCAGGGGATTGTTGGTTGCAATCACGACGACGGACGTATACGTGATTGTCAGGTTAGTGGACGGCCCCACGAGCGACACGACGGACTCCGTGTTCTCGCCGGACTCCACAAACGTCACATTGAGCAGTTGTGAAGCAGTGATTCCATGCGCGTCAATCGAGAGGTCGATGTGGTAAACTCCCGGAGCAATCTCTGGCGGGGCGATGGTATAGAGAGTAGTACCAACAACCACAGCGAGAACGAGTACAACGGCCGTCTTTCTTGACACTCGCATAGTATGTCACCGCACTCGCCAGCACGTACGCAGTCACAGCAACACTGTCGTAAAAAAGCGGCTGCCAGCGGCAAAGCCTAGTCGACAGGTCTCCGCTCGACAATCTCCCTCATTCCGCTGATTGGGAGGTTGAACCCCTTTGTGCCGATCACCGTGAGAGTCTTCTCCACATAAGGCGCGCTCCTCTCAGCAAGGTCGTCAATGTGTTCTCTGAACTTCTCCATCGGCCCCTCGTACACTGTGAATCCTGTATACGGCGTGCCGAACGCTCCGAACCCCTCTATCACAA
>CAZSTY010000320.1:0-1969 GCA_964609885.1 uncultured archaeon | reverse complement strand
ATCACCGATACCGTGACTTTTGGCGCATTAGTTGTCGCTGCAGCGATCGCGAGCGTGATGACACTGCCGCGCCTGCGAAGAAGGCCAAATGCACAATCGCACCTCTATCGCGAGTCAGTGTGACTCGACGTGTATATCATATTCACAGAGCAAGGTTTAAAACAGCAGAGAAATCCCCATTGGACCGATGGCGGCCATAGGCGCCAGGGTCCACCGGAACCCGTTCCGATCTCCGAAGTTAAGGCTGGCGCCGTTGCCGGAGATGTGCGCTGCGCGAGCGCGTGACAGGCCGGCAAGCTGCCACATTCTCTCCTCATTCTCCATGATGGTTGCCATTTGAGGAGGTACGCTGGTTGAGCCAGCATAGATAGAAATGATTAAAGCCCAACCGGGTTTCCTCGGCGTGATATAGATGCAGTTCGGAAACACCAGCGACCTCAGTTGGATCATCAACTTGGCGTTCTTTGCGTTTATTCTAATATTCAGCTTGTACGGCGCCAAGATTCAGATGTGGCAATGGCTCAAGCAAATAGAGGCTGGACTCATCGAACTCAAGCGCATGGCGATAGAGTCTCGGCAGACGGCGATAGACACCTTCAAGAAGTATGGCAAGAGCGAGGAGGAGGTTGCTGCCGACCTCGATAGGTGGTTGGATTACTTTCTGATAGCGCCCGTTGATCTTGATCCAGCAGGTGTGCTTCAGCGACTCGATCACTTACTCGACGAACGCAGGGACAGGTATCAGGAGTTCGTTGCCGACCTTGCGCCCAACGCAGATCGCCATGAGAATCAGAACCTTGAAAATACTCTAGAAGTGACACAGGTTCTGAGTCTGATATTTAGGATTGTACGGCATTTCTATCTGCTGGGGAAGAAGACTGGGAGCCAGATTCTGATTATGCAAATTCACATGCAGATGCCAGACTTACTCAGAATCGCAAAGGCATACTATGAGGCGATGGATGCATTCTCGGAGGGCAAACCCATTGGGGATGGGGTCGGCCCATTGGTCGTTACGAAGTTTGCAAGGGAATATGGTGCCACTCCTGAAAGCTATGTCCACGAGGTCGGCCGTGAGGTTGGATATTATCAGGTAGAGGTAGAAGGACGAACTGTCTATGCGGTCCGTGCCACAGGCCCCGGAGGAACAGTGGGCAAACCAGGATTTGCAATCAAGAAGATCATTGAGGAGAACAAGGGGCAGATTGCACGGATTATCACTGTAGATGCTGCACTGAAACTAGAGGGAGAGGACCTTGGGCGTGTTTCAGAGGGAACCGGTGCGGCAATCGGCGACCCAGGTCCGGAGAAATACGCCATTGAGGAAACAGCCACACAGAACAAGATTCCAATTGAGGCCATCGTAATCAAGCAGGACGAAGCCGCGGCCGTGGGAGTCATGCGAAAGAAGATTCTCGACGCGGTCCCAGAAGTGATTGAACGGGTCAAGACCGCAATCAGGAAACGAACTAAGCCCGGCGACAAGGTCATCTTGGCGGGGATTGGCAATACGATGGGCATCGGGCTCTGAGGTGATATTCTGTGGGAATGATATCAAAGCTTGTTGGACTGCTATTCACAGCAGCTGGTGTGATTATTCTGATGATGATGGGTACAGTACCAGACCCAATGATGTCCACAATTTGGATCTTTGTTGGGATGGTCATGGTCACAATCGGTTTCAGCCTCATCAATGCAGGACGACAGACGAGGCAGATGAAGCCGCCTCCGCCGACTGTGACAGAGATACAGTGTGATAATCCGGACTGCGACTTCAAAGAGATCCGTAATTTTGAGAGTGGTGACTACATCCTCAAGACGCTAGATGTGCGGTGCCCGAAGTGCAATAGCACAATGACGATTCAAGGCGTCTATGTGGTGAAGGAGGACGATGAGGGGAAAAGCCCGATTTAGTCGGGCCTTGTGAGAACTATCGTCCGGTCCTCTCCAACATATACAGTGTGTTCGG
>CAZSTY010000319.1:0-1978 GCA_964609885.1 uncultured archaeon | reverse complement strand
TGTCATACTCATAGGACTGAGCCTGCGACTGTGGTCAAGACATCCGTTCGAGCTTGCCGAGGGCTCGTGAGACCTACACATCGAACACGGACACCGAGGCCTCAAGATTCTTGGCGGCCTGAATGCACTCCCGGAGTATGCCAGCCTTGTCCTTGTCCATCGGAGCAAAGCATGTCACGAACCACACGCCCTTGCCTGTTCCAACTATCAGGCTCACAGCGCCATCCGGGTTGATCGCAACAAAGCCGTTCTTCTCAGCCAGAGCAGTGAGAAAGGCGATCTGTTTCACCTCGAACGACTGCTGACTGTGGGTCCACGCACGGATTATGGCAAGCACATCCTCCGAGGTCAGCTGCATGTTCTCTGTGCTGTAGACGACCCTCCCCTCGTAGTCGAATACGCACGCGCCAATGATTCCAGGATAGTTGCTCATCGCGATATCGACGGTTCTCTTGATTCGCATGACCATGGATACGTCCCTACGAGAGAAGCCCCTGTCAGCGTAGATATACTAAACGCGTACGAACTGGTCAATCACCATACGCCAATGCGACTACGGTCCTACTGCAGTGAAGACAACGCCGAGGCCAAGAGCACGAGCCTGTGATGCAGCTCATCATTGCTGACCCATGTCTGAAGTCGACCGTTGTGAACATGCATGCCGTGCCTCAAAGCTATGTCCTGAAGGCTGTCGCTGTCAATAGAAGAGGACTCGATTCGGTACAGGAACCACTCACCTGAACCTGGGCTACGAATCCTGCATGCGACTTCTATGAACCTGTTCGCCCCCAAGAAGACCCTGAACTTCTTCCCGATGTATTGTCTGATTTTGACTCTCCTCCCGAAGATTCCCTGCAGTACCGCGACCGTGTAGTCAACAGCCGGCTTCGGAAGGAAGGCCCATGTCCAAAACGCATAGAAGAACACCATGAGTGAGATGGCAAGGATAAACCCGACCGTATTGAACGAATACACCACCTCGAACCCCTCGACCCAGCCCTGGGGCAGAGAGGCGGGTGGCTCGCCACCCAGCTTCAGTATGGGCGCGTGGTAGAACACGTAGGAGGTCGCTGCGAATGCCACAAGGAGGGCTGCCAGAGCAATCCTCTGCCGGTCCTGGTAGAGCGCCCTAGCGCGCCTGAGCATCCTGTCCATCTATTGTTCCTCCAGTGCTCTTGTATACACCTTCCTCGCGTCATGCCCGAACTCCTTGCACATCTCAACGAGAACCCGCAGCAGAGGATGCTCGTTGTTGATCCTGATTGCATAGAGTTTCGGGGTGAGTTGATCTATCAGTATCATGTTGTCTTCCTGAAGCTGTGAGAGGACACCCCTGTACAGGCTTCTCGACTTCCCGCTGTATCCAATGAGCCGACTCAGCTGAACACCGCTCACACTCTTGGGGTAGACGTGAGCCAATGCCATGATGATTGCTCGCCGTGTGTCGTTGAGCGACGACATGAGCTGAATCAGTTCGTACACTGTGCGTCGCGTGTCCTCGCTCATGTATTCGTCCAGCCTACTATCTAGATTCTTGTGTTCAGCCTCGCACATGCTCGATTGGCTCTCGGATTCGCGCTGAGACTGAAGGGTCATTCTGGGCCCTCGACACTGTGTTCACTCAAACTTATTTCATTGTATCGAATCCTTCATGCCGAGCATCGACAAAGTGTTTCGATATTCCGACCACAGACACCATACATAGAGTTAATAACCGTAGAAGCGACAATTCTTCGGAGGAAGAGGCACAAGAGGAGGTATCTACAATAAGCGCCTTTGGAAGTAAATACTTTGGTTGGCTCGCGGCCCTGTTGATAGTACTTGCTGGCAGCTGGTACTTGTTGCCCCTCGGCTACGAGACCCTCATACTATGGCTTGCACCACAACTCGGCAACTACGTCAGACCCGCTATGGTCATGATCAATGCTCTGCTTGTCAATCCCCTCAACAACCTGACAATGCTCGCTGTCTGGGCGGG
>CAZSTY010000318.1:0-2019 GCA_964609885.1 uncultured archaeon | reverse complement strand
AGGCTGTAGAGTTTCTTCAGACCGTGACGACGAACAACGTGAGAAAGCTCCGTGTTGGAATGGGCCACTATTCCACTTGTCTGAACGAACACGGTGGCACCAAAGATGACCTGATGCTATATCGAATCGGGGAGAGTGAGTTTGTTTGGGTGACCAATGCAAGCAATGGCCCCAAGATACACAGCCACCTTCTGGAGCACTCAAAACGTTTCGATGTTGTCGTGGAGGACAGGTCCCGTGAGATTGCCATGATTGCTGTTCAGGGGCCTCGGGCACTGGAACTCCTATCACGAATGGCCGAAACCGATGTTTCAGAGTTCCCACGCTTCAGCATTACCCGCCTGAAGTTGTTAGGTCAAGACTGCTTCCTGTGTAGAACTGGCTATACCGGTGAGGCTGGCGGCGAGATTCTTCTCCTAGATACACCGTTTACGGATGAGGGTCGTGCAAAGGCCATCTCATTCTGGGAGGGCATCCTAGAACGGGGCGCGGACTTGGGAGTGAAACCATGTGGCTTGGGTGCAAGGGACTCGACACGGCTAGAGGCGGGGTTCGTATTGTACGGTCACGAACTGGATGAGAACACATCTCCAATTGAGGCTAGGATTCCCTATGCAGTGAAGTTCAAGGTGGATCCACACTACATCGGGTACGATGTAGTTCTCCGTCACAAGAAAGAGGGTGTCGAGAAGACACGTATTGGGTTTGTAATGGTTGACCGAGGAATTCCGCGTCAGGGATATCGCGTTCTCAAAGACGGCGCCGAGATTGGACTAGTGACAAGTGGCGGGTTGTCCCCGGTTCTGGGAAAGGGCATCGGAATGGCATTCGTCAAACCTGACATCGTTGCTGAAACAGATGTTATCGAGATTGACATTAAGGGTCGCATCCGACGTGCAGAAGTCACAAGTTGGCCTTTCTATGACACCGAACGATATGGCGAAGGCCGCAGTTCTTGATGCTTGACGAAGAGGAATTGATTTAAGCCGCATGCGGTAGACCTGAATCAAAGGTGAAACCGATGAGTGACGGGACTAAGGTCGTTGAAGGGCTCTACTACAGCAAGGATCATGAGTGGGCAAAGATCGAGGGCGACCTTGTGGTGGTCGGAATTACTGACCATGCTCAGCACGCCCTTCATGAGATCACCTACGTAGAGATTAGCGAGGTCGGTACGGTTCTGAATGCTGGCGATTCATGTGGTCTTGTGGAGTCGATGAAGGCCTCCTCAGACATATTCACTCCTGTCAGCGGCGAGATTGTCGAGGTAAACACAGAGCTCGAGGACGCTCCAGAGTTGGTTAATGAGGATCCGTATGGCAAGGGTTGGATGTTCAAGATCAAGCCCTCCAACCTTGAAGAGGACCTCAAGTCACTGATGGACAGCAAGGCCTATGCCGACTTCATAGCCTCCGAGTAGATATGTATTCTGGGGGAGGTTTCTCCCCTCTACTCTTGCTCCTCACGCAGCCTGACAGCTGGTACAGCCTCCTGCCAAACGCAACCTTTTTAGCGCCTCCTCAGACTGCTGCGGGTGATTCGAGTCTGAATGGAGAGCGCACTCGGTATGTCGAAGTTCAAGAGATTCAAGAGATCTGCAGGACGATTCCTCCGTCAGGTCTTTCACAAACCGAAGGCCAAGATATCGCGGGGCTCCGTCATAATCTTCGTGACAATGACAATAATCTTCTTCTCGTCCTTGGCTCTTCGACTGTTACCTCTCATTGACACTCAACCGATAGTGCGGGCATTTGACCCTTGGTTCCAGCTGAAAGTCACAGAGTACATCACCAAGAATGGCTATGCGGCCTTCTTTACATGGTTTGATGATACTACTTGGATGCCCTTCGGCCGCGACATTCCCACGGCCACTTACGTAGGGGTTCCGTTCACGAGTGCTTTCATGTACTTCGCAGCAAACGCCCTTGGAATTCCTGTCGATGTCACGTTTGTTTCTGTCATCATGCCTGCTATCATGGGTTCACTGACTGCGGTCGTTGCATTCTTTTTGGGGAGGGA
>CAZSTY010000317.1:0-2028 GCA_964609885.1 uncultured archaeon | reverse complement strand
GAGCTCTGGGAGCACCTGATGACATATCCCACAACCAACATCACAGAAGTGCTCTATGTTGTGCTCTGTGACGAATCGTCGGTTTCTGATGTGAATCTCAGCGCTCTGCGTGTTGCTAGCTGGTCCCCAGTGATCATTGACCACCAAGATCCTGCTTGGATCCCATACGGCATCTACTCCCATCTCCTCTAGTACCGCCAGAATCCTTGACCCGAGGACCTCGTGGACCATGAGGAAGTCGACCTTGACCTGTACGATATCCCCAGGTCTTGCCCTCTCGGAGCTCGAATGGGCGGCTATTATCTTCTCGGCAATGGTGGCTCCCAACGAGGTCACCCCGCTGCTATCTCAGTGGCTGCCTGTGCGACGGCGTCACCGACTGCTGTTGTTGAGGATGGTGTGACTCCGCTCCATCTTCCCTTACAGAGATCATAGGTCCTCACCTTGCCCTCTCTTAGGACCCTCTCGACGGCAAGCTCAATCACCTTGGCGGTCTGAGAACAGCGACTGTCGTTTCTTGTTTCACTGAGCCAGTCCATCATCATGGCTCCTGCAAGTATTGCGGCTATCGGGTTGGCGACATTCTTTCCGTAGTGGTCTGGTGCAGAGCCATGAACAGGTTCGAAGACCCCCTTCCCATCGCCTATGTTCGCAGCAGGCGCCACTCCAAGACCACCCTGAATGGCAGCACCGAGGTCTGTGATTATGTCACCAAACGAGTTGGGGGCAACCACCACATCGAAGCTCTCTGGTCGCCTGACGCACCACTGTGTCCAGGCATCAACGTACGCGTAGTCTGGCCGGATGTCGGGATACTCTTCTGCAACCTCGTTGAACACCTGCCTAAATAGCTGACAACCTGCGAGTAGGTTGCTCTTGTCCACGCAGGTGACCATCGGCTGGCCATCGGACGGTCGGCCGTTTCTTCTCTTAGCGATTTCAAATGCTCTCTCAATCACTCGCCGCGAGCCCTTCTTGGTGATCACCCTCACATCTAGCGCTACCTCGGGCTCCCCGCTTCTGACCAGTGTTCCGCGTATTGGGGCATAGAGACCCTCTGTGTTCTCCCGAACTATCACCATGTCAATGTCACGTGAAGTCTTGTCTGCAAGAGGAGTCGGGACCCCCTCGAGCAGCCTGACGGGCCGAACATTCGCATAGAGGTCCAGAGCGAATCGCAGACCAATCACTACGTTATATCCCGCAAGGTTTCCGTCGGGAAGTCTGACCGAGTTCCCAGTGGAGTCTCGTGCGCCAACTGCTCCAAGAAGGATGGCGTCGGCCTCTGTCTTGACGAATGCCTCGGTGTCTTCAGTCCACTCTCGTCCTGTGCGGAGATAGAACTCTCCGCCGGCCTCCATCTCCACAAACTCCACGTCTGGGCCGTTGCAGCTCTCAATCGCGGCCTTGAGCACCTTTACGGCCTCGGGCACAACCTCCTTCCCGATGCCATCGCCAGGGAGTACCGCGATCTTGTACGTCATCTCATTCGCACCTAGTAGTTGCCGAGCCAGCCAAGGTCATTGCCGTGGTCGTCGAGTATGCTCACCATGGTGTCCCAACGTTTGCCGTCAACGTACCTTATCTTACAACGAATAGTGAACTGCCGCTTACACTTGTTGCACTCGACAAGCCACTCCTCCACGACGGGCTCCAGTCCGCGGCCCGTGATCTCAGGCGGGTCCGTCTTGACATCAATCAACGTAAGTTCTTTACCATCACATGCATAGGTGCACTCTTTGAGAGGAATCCCCTCCATGCCTCTCCTTCCAAGAGGGACAAACACCACATCCGGCAGCTCGTCAAGAGAGCGCTCGCTTGTCAATGGTCACACCGCATTGACACTCTGCACCGCTACGAATAAATCAATAGGTCGGGCATTGTTCACACATGAGGCTCGTCACCTACAAGCGACTTGGCGTCCCCTCCATTGGTGTTGAGTTGGAAGATGGCATTCTTGACATTCCTGATGCCGCATCGTTCTTCGGTCGGGTCTATCACGTTCAGGGTCTGAGCTTTCCGAACACA
>CAZSTY010000316.1:0-2055 GCA_964609885.1 uncultured archaeon | reverse complement strand
GTCATGGTGATCATCTTGGCCGTGGCAGGTGCCGCCGGGGTCATTGTTGTGGTGATTGTGATACTGGTGCGGAGGAGAGCGGCCGGCTAGCACCAAATCCAGAGTGTTCATAACACGTCTCTTCATATTCGAGATGTGCGAAACAAAACGGGGCGGCCTCATCTCGGGGTCGCTCCGTACACCACAGCTTGCCCCCCTCCGGTGAGTCCCCGTGATAGTTGAGACCCAGATTCTGTCCCCTCGAGGCACCGTCCGAGTCCGGGTGCGATACTATCCACAGGGACTCGACTCACAGCTATCGAAGGTCATCCTGAAACGAGCGCGGGAAATGCCTTCTCTGGCTGTGGATGGGCGAGTTAGTCACCTTGCTCTTGTCGAGTGGGTCCTTCCTAACGGCGTGAAGCTGAAGTGCGCTGTTGCAAGAAGTTCCGGAGTGTACACGCTCGTTGCTGCAGACGAGCTGGAACGTGATGAGTCTGTTCTTGAGAAGGCGGTAAACATCGCTGCTGGACTGCGCGGTGTCACGAATGGGAAGCCTCTCACACGGCTCAGCCGCCATGAGAAAAGGGACGTTGTAGTATTTGTCAACGAACAGTGTCTGGACTATGTGCGCTTTGTGCTGTTCGGCGTGGAACGCACCGGAAAGAGTAGCATTTTTAGCCTCGCCTCTCGTGGTATGCTTCGTCCAGAGTACATTCCCACTCGCAGACCCGTTGTCGCACCCCACTCCGCACGCTTCAGCGAGCTTCTTGAGGTTGACGATCTGTCCAGCACGGATCAGTGGTTTCTCGTGGCCAACAGGGTGTTGACTCTTTACGACCTGCCCGGGTCCCGTGAGTATTGGCGGTTGTGGCCATCATATCTAAAGAGAGCGGATGTGGGCGTTCTTGTTCTTAGAAGCACACGGAGGGGTATCGCACGGGCTCAGGTTGTCCTGAAACGTTTTCGCGGCCAACTGCCATCTCTGCTCGTGGCCATCGCGAACTATCAGGACGCCGCGGACGCTGTACCCCCCATGCTCATCGAACGAATCCTCGGCCTCAGGACCTATGGGATGGTCGCGACGGATCTGGACCGGGTGGAGCAGATCCGTGACATGCTCAAGACCGTGGCTATCACCATGTTTCAGAGCAACAGTGTGGGTGGCGGTTCTCTCATTTGAACAGCCATGCGACCTCTACTGAGGTGACGTTTGACAGCGTTATTGGGGATGAGACCTGTCCTCTGACAATGATCACCGAGCCTACTGGTGGGGATGTTCCGTCCCAGATGAACGCGACTGTGTTACTACCACCAATTGTGGTCACTGTGTGGAGATTTCCCAGTCGCGCTGTGAGTTCTCCTTTTACTGTAACTGCTGTGCCGATCTTGACATTGCCTGCATTGATGTCTGCTATGCTGGTGGCGCCTATCTCACCATCGTGCCACACAATGATGACGGTCGCAACGAGGACCACGATGATCAAAACAAGAATGGCCTTGGCCTTGGAGCTCTTCTTCTTTCGTCTTGGCATGCTTATCTCCGCATGGTGTTTTGCGACCTGCGATATGAGTGTTGCCACGGGCGATGGTATTGCGAAGGTCGACAGCTTATTAGTGTACACATGGGTGGCACGTTGTGATGTTGATGTCTATTGCAGGGCGATTCGTCCGACTATGCGGGGAAGTAGGCAATCTCACCAAGAAACTCACTGGCGTCAGCGTTGTTGATGCCTACTTTGGACCTGCCGATCTCTCCCCTCTTCGACAACCTACTGATCGCAGCGGTCTAGACCTGCATACGGAGTTAATGGCGATATCCGACGCGGCCGAGGACGAACTCATTGATACGCCTCTGAGGGCCGCATACGTATCCTCGGAGGCCCGATCGCTTGCGAGTGTTTGCGAGTGGATTGATGGAGGCACGATGCCCTATCAGAAGGTCGTTGAAACGCTGTTCAACCTGAAGGTTCATCCTTACCCGGACTCCTTCGTGGCACGGCCCCGAGCGGCAGTCGCAGAGGCATTAGGTCCGCCAGATGATGAGGCCCTGTACGATGCCGTCCGGACGTTTCA
>CAZSTY010000315.1:0-2068 GCA_964609885.1 uncultured archaeon | reverse complement strand
CCTTGGTGTTCACTACCTGGGAGATGTTGTGCTGGGATGGGGGATTGGTATCGTCTTGGTGCTGGTACTCTACAGACTCGAAGACCCGGTCGCCCGGTTCGTCAGCCGTTACAGACAGGAGTATCTCGCAATTGCGATGTTCCTCTTCGGACTTGTGCTCACGGCCGCGAGTGCCTACCTTGTTCCCCAGCCGCCTGGCGATAACTTCGGTGCCCTTGGAGGCCTCATAATGGGAGTGGCCGTGGCATTCCCACTGGAAGATAGGTACGTGAAGTTCAGCGTCGAGCCTCCGAGCGGACAGAAGTGGCGCCTTGTTCTCAGGGTCGCGATAGGTTTCGTCATAGTAATCGGTGCGATGGTAGGCCTTGGCGGAGTCCTTCCGTCGGCGAACGTATGGTTGAGGAGCATTCGTTATTTCCTCGTTGTTCTCCTTGGCGGCTTCGTGTGGCCTGCCATCTTCAAGCGATTGAATCTATGAGGTGAAGAGTATGAGTCTCAAATTTAGTACCCCCGTTTCAAGCCCTCTGTATCCGTCGCCGCCATATCACTACGACAGCGCAGAACTGTTCCTTGCCCTGTTCTACGGAAGCGAAGAGTCGGCGCAGGCGCTCCTACCCGAGCCCCTCAGGCCCACGGACATGAACCTCATGGCTCTTCTCTTCGGCAGACAGCCCTGCCGGGAGACCGGCTTATTCATGGAGGCGGGGTTGCTCGTTCAGTGCTTGTTTGAAAACCCCGAGACCGGAGAAGAAGAGGTCGGTGTGTTCTTCTCCCACAACTTCGTCACGACGGATGTCGCCATGGCGGCAGGAAGGGAGATCTGGGGCTACCCGCGGAAACTTGCCAAGATCGGCATGGAGTGGGACGGCGACGTACTGAGAGCGTACGTGGAGAGGCATGACACCGTAGTCCTTCAGGCCAAGTGCGAGATGACAGAGGAGGGAGAGTGGATTGACAGCGGACCGAATGTCAACCTCCACCTTATTCCAAGACCTGATGGGTCCGGTCACGCACTGGCTGAGATCACAGCAGCATACTTAGACTATCACATCAAGAGTGGAAGATCCGGCGATGTCGAGATAGAGATTAACAGCGGACCGAACGATGACTTCTCAGCCGTGGCAGTTGAAGGCACCATGATTGGTCTGTACTTCGAGACCGACATTGTAGTGCAGCCAGCACGTGTGATCCACAGGTATGAGTGAATACGACTCAGAGATACTCTGACGCCTCAAGCTTGGCAAGGAGTACTCCTGCGCTGTGAGAGTACTTTCTCTCGCCACGCTGGCAGAGCAGTGCGTACAGGGCCACCCCGAGGTACGCTCCGAGGGGGTTGAATATGACGCCTATTGCAATGGCACCTATGAGTCCGGCATAGGCCACAAGGCCGGGCACTATCTGCGTCTTGAGCATAGCAATGCCACTAATGGGCGGTTTCACAGGGGATCCGCGCTGCCGAAGTATCATGCGTTCAGCCCTGAAGTCACCATTCGCTGCTGCTTGGTGTGCCGCATAGGCGCCAGCAAACATCGTTGTGAAGACAGCACCCACCACCAACAGTGGAGCATAGACAATCATCGTGGGCGCAAGTATGGCGACAAGGACTGCAAAAATCACCGCCACTCCCAGCGAGAACGGCATCGCGCTGTACACCTTCCCACGAACGTACTCCTCCATGTTCGCAGCCGCCAACTGGAGATTCATCAGGTTCTTGCCCTCGTAGACTGTTTCGTACCCAGCAAAGTAGATGCCGTACGACGTGGCAAAGGGTATCATCGCAGCCAAGATGAGGAACGGGAGGAACTCGGAGAACTCTGGTCCCGCACTGAGTATCGGTATGAAAAGGAATATCGCAAAACGTAGTGGATTCAGGAGATACTGTGCAAGCACGCGCCCTTCCCGACGAATCGATGTGAGGTTGTACCACACCGATACGCTCAGGGTCTGACTGTATCTCCTCCAAGGCAATGGCTGCGGGTCCCACACTTCGTGGGCCACGACTATATCCCTTGCGGAGCTCCGAGTTGTGTCCACCATCAGCCAGCCGCTGCAGTGTGCCGCTTCACTG
>CAZSTY010000314.1:0-2071 GCA_964609885.1 uncultured archaeon | reverse complement strand
AGCCCACATCGGCCGTCCCGGCAACCAGAAACTCCTGACCGCCAACGTCAACGTGAATAATGTCCCTCTCCACGTCAACAACGATGCCGGAGAAGACGTTGCCACCCCCGAGAAATCTTGCCACGAACTCATCTGCCGGATGATCATACAGGTCCTCTGGAGCGCCAGCCTGCACTATGATGCCATCACGCATCACGGCAATCCTATCCGATATTGCAAAGGCCTCTTCTTGGCTGTGAGTGACATAGATCGTCGTTATGTGCAGTTCGCTCTGGATTCTACGAATCTCAGCCTGTAGGCGTTCCCGCAGCTGGGGGTCGAGCGCAGAGAGTGGCTCATCTAGCAGAAGGAGCTGTGGCTCCCTAGCGAGAGCACGGGCCAGGGCCACACGCTGTGCCTCTCCACCGCTGATCTCCGTGATCTTCTTGTGAAGCAGAGGTCGAATCCTCAACAAGTCAGCCAGTTCTTCAACTCGCCTGACAACCTGCTCATGTGCCACGCCCGCCATGTCAAGGGAGAATGAGATATTCTGAAACACATCCATATTTGGAAAGAGAGCCGTGGTCTGGAAGACCATCCCGATTCCGCGCTCCCGCGGGGGGACATTCAGAACACTCGTGCCGTCAAATAGGAGATCCCCAGAGTCAGGACGAATGAAGCCCGCAATCATTCGAAGAGTCGTTGTCTTTCCGACTCCGCTGGGTCCCAGCAGCGTCACCAACTCGCCATCTTCGACCACGAGTTCGATAGGCCCAACCCGCGTTCCATCGTTGAACAAGCGCTTGAGGCCTCTAAGCTCCACACGGACCATCACAGGGCACCTCCTGCATCCTCGCCTGATACCTTCTCAATGATTAGGAATGCGGCAAGACAGACCAACACGAGCACAAGGGCGGCCGCTCCGGCCTCGACAAACTTTCTCACGCCGAGATACTGGTATATTGCCACGGCAAGCGTGTAGTTCTGGGGGAGTGCAATAAACAGAGTTGCGGACATCTCGCCGATTGCCATCGCGAACGCAAAGACGCCACCGACGAGAATACCAGGTGCCAGCAGAGGGAGCTCAACAAAGAACAGCCGTTGAAATCGGCTTGCACCGAGGATGTCCGCCTGCTCAATGAGAGTGGGGTCGATGTTCCTGAGCGAGATCTCGATGGCTCTTGCACTGAAGGGAAGCCCGATCACCGTCTGTGCAATGACCACGAGCGGCCACGGATTCGTGCTCAGGCCCAGCGGCACTGCTATCGCCCGCATGAGTCCGTACGCGATTGTTATGGACGAGATTCCAAGTGGCAAGAGTGTCATCATGGAGGAGAGCTCCGCCAGAGTGCGTCCTCGAGAGAGTTGAGCATAGGCCAAGGGCATACCGAGGAGCACAGCAAGGATTGTCGAGAGACTGGCGTACAATACCGAGTTTATCATGGGCAGGAGACCTCCACCCGTGCCGGCCCTCAGGAGATTACTGAATCCGTCTAGCGTGTACACCCTCTGGACCGGGTCGTAGATTGCCCCAAAGACTATGGCTGCAATTGGTCCCGCCATCAGTACAATCAGTGTCGCAACATAAACAGCGGTCAGTATCCTGGAGAGCCTTGGGAGCTCCCCGATACGGATTGTACGTATGGAGGCTGTTCTTCCCTGTTCCCCATCACGTCCTCCCACCCGGACATAGGCATAGGCCAGAGTGAGAGTGATGACAAGCTGAATCAGCGCGAGTGAGCTGGCCTGTCCGTAGTCGAAGAACCTGAAGGCACTCCAGATCTGGACCTCGATGGTTGAGTAAGCTCCCTGTCCAAGAGCGAGCACGATAGGGAACGACATGAAACAGAAGAGATAGGTCAGCACGGCCGATGCGAGCAGAGCGGGCCGAATCAGGGGAAAGACCACATAACGCCACTTTTGGAGTGTCGTGGCGCCCAAGAGCTCTGCGGCCTCCTCAAGCTCGGGGTTCAGACGCTCAAGGGACGCAGAGACCATCAGCGTGACCAGAGGAACGTTGTAGAATGCATGCGCCAGCACTATTCCCACCACACCCGAGGCGAGGTCCAGTACCGACATCTCGGATTGAAGG
>CAZSTY010000313.1:0-2071 GCA_964609885.1 uncultured archaeon | reverse complement strand
AATCTGGGGCGGTCTTCTTGACTCGACTCTTTGCCAACTCATCACGCAGTGTAACAGTCGCATGATGCGTTCGAAACATCTTCGCAGTCAGACCAGGCACAACTTTGCTGAGAAACTTGTTCACATGCGAACTTCGGATTCGCGGAAAAATCTGGGCTGTCTTCTTTGGGTCAGCCCTTGTTTCCTTGCTCTTTCGGGTCTCAAAGGATCTCACTCGCTCAACCGCGTTCTCATACAGCTCACGAAATACCTGCATCACATCAGGAGGCATCTCAAGCTCCTTGTGCCAAGGAACACTATCCTTGCCGAGAAAGTCAAACACTATCGAGTTCTTCTTGAAGGTGAGATGCTCAACACGCAGAGTTGTCGCGCCAACTGTGTCTGCCTCGTCAGGGTCTTTCTCGTCACCGACTCTTAGGCTCAACCTGTCGATTAGATAGCAGGCCGCTGCAACCTCACGGGTCTTGGGATTGTCTGAGTGCAGTCCATTCATGATGTGATCCCGAATCAATTGCATCTTCGGCGACAGTCGCAGTGCCTTGTCGAACTTCTCAGCCTCGCGTTCCTGTTTGATTGGGGTGCTATCATGAAGCCAGATGTATTTCGTCTTGCCAGTGAGCTTGTCGGTCCATTTTGCTATCCACATACAGTCAGGCGCCCAGACAATCTCGCCCCAGTTTCCCTCAGGTATCTCAGCATCGGGGTCAAGGTTTAGCGTGATGTCCTCATGACGTGCCCCCTGCTTCCATCGCCCTCGAAGAGGGTGCTGACCACGACCCATGAAGATACCCGATGGCTCAGTCATGTACGTGGCAAGCTCCATTCGTTGCCCATCGACAATTGCATAGCCATACTGTTCTTTGAGCCTCTCACGCTCCTGCTTTCGCCGTTCACGAGCGGCCTTCTTTTCCTCCTTAGTCATGGCCTCCTTCGCGGCGCGTTCGGCCTCTACAACTCTGATTACCTCAGAAAAGTCGACCTCATCAACTCTCAGTGGAGGATCGATACCGAGTGCCTCACTGAAGTCCTTCATGAAGTTCTCTGCAAAGACCGGATCTTCGACATAGGGCGTACCGAGCTTCTTCACCCAAGCAACAGCCATCTCTTCTTGGAGCTGATTGAGCACTATCCGCTTCCCGCGAGCGACGATAGCAAGTCCACGTGGCTCAGGGGGCTGAACAACAAGAATGCCATTGTGTCGAAGTGTTTCCATGAATACCACGCCTAGCTGACTGAGGCTCTCAAAGTTCTCCGTCTATAGAAATCGCAACGAGGTGGTTCTAACAAAAGCATTGCGTTGAAGACCTTCTCACATGCATTTCAGATTGCCATTGAAAGAAGCAAAGTGGTGCGGCCGCCGGGATCTTCGTCGCAATGTGGAACTCACAGAGGATATCGAACCCGGGCCACAGGCTTGGAAGGCCTGCATCCTAACCCCTAGACAACGGCCGCAACCGTATCCTGGCCAGTGGCCAGGTCACTTCGACGCAGCGATTGGAGCGGATTTAAGCATATTGTTGTGTGGTCAGGCGATGTCCGGCGAGTGGTCGTTTCTCTTGTTGACTGCGCCGAACCTCTTGGCCACAACGCCAGTCTTCATGGAGTATGCCCAGAGTATCTCTGCGCACACGTGCCATGCCATCATGACCTCAGAATCCAATGATAGATGATGGTGGAAGAGTTCCCGGACTGATGAGCTGAAGTCACCATGTGGAAACGCGCCAATGCCCACAATCACCGGTACATCTGACGATCGTGGAACAAGGTCAAGGAGATCCGAGATGGATGTGGGCCGCCCGTCCTCAACCGCCAAGACTGTGAGTACGTCGTCTTGTTCTGCTGAGAGGTCATCGATAAGGGCAGGGAGTGTGATGTCGATAACTCTCATGAGTGAATCGCCTCGCGGAGGAACACGACCCTTCGCGAGGAGTTGCTCCATCAGACCCACGAACCGCTCATAGTTTCGGGGCAACCTGATATTAGGGCTCACCTCGATGATGCGCCCATCTTGGAGATGCAGGTGTACGGACAGGCACCCGCTCTTGCATAGGGGGGTTTCCAGAAGAGACAT
>CAZSTY010000312.1:0-2079 GCA_964609885.1 uncultured archaeon | reverse complement strand
CAACCCTGATAAGCGAATACTGCTTTTGGACCGACTTTCGGCACCGGGTCAGGCAAACACTGCAATGAGTGCCGCCGCGGTACGCAACATGTTTGCATCGTCCACCAACCAGCTTCTCACAGACACCACCATCAAGTTTCTCGAACATGTGCAAGATGAGCTTGGTTTCGAACTCATGTTCGAGAAGGTCGGCTACCTGTGGCTCCTCGGGGAGGAGCAATTCAAGCACGAGAGCGTTCAGTTCTGGATGAAGCGGATGGACACCTCTGGAGTTCATTACAGAGTCTACAACAAGGAAGAGCTCAAGGAGATGATTCCCGGCCTCAATGTTGATTTCAGCGGCGACGAGGAGGCCGAGCTGATGAACCTCAAGGAGGTGGCCTATGGCCTCTTTGGGGCAGACTGTGGCGTCCTTGATCCAACAAGGCTCGTTGACTTCTATTTCGAGGAGTTCAAGAAGATAACACATGTCAAGCCGAGATTCGGAGTCAACGTGAAGCGTCTCCTGCTTGAGGCGGATCCGAAGCTGGATCTCCCAGGGGAACCATTCGTTTGGCAGTTCAAGCGAGTGAACGGCGTTGTGACCGATAAGGACGAGGTGCTCCGCGCAGAGACCACAGTCCTGGCTACGGGCGCATGGGCGAACGAACTTCTCGACCCCATTGGCATGGACAGTCGCCTGAAGGCGAAGAAGCGCCAGATCTTTGTCATTCATGCCGAGGACAAGAAAGAGCTGCACGACCTGCTTGAGACTAAAGGCTTCAACGATTTGGGGTGCATCCCCTTTGTGATTCTGCCCTCCGCCGGAGCCGGAGGCTCTGTCTACTTTAGGCCACAGCTGCAAGAGAAGGGCTTCTGGATCGGCTGCGGCGACAAGCTCGGAAGGGCCTACAACTACGTTCAGACCGACGACTACGCCAACTCGGAGAGCAGTTATTACGAACTGAGTCTCTATCCGGTTCTCTCCAAGTACTTCCCGGCCTTTGAGGGCGCAAAGCCTGTTGGCGGCTGGGGCGGGGGATACAGCTACTCTCCAGATGCCATTCCCACTATCTACAAGGAACATGGCGTCATAGTGGTCAGCGGGGCCAGTGGCAGCGGGATAATGAAGTCGGATGCCATGGCCCGGATTGCAGACGCGCTCTACCGCGGACTGCCAGAGGCTGAGCTATTCGGCGGAAAGAAGATAGTCTCAGACGCGCTCAGCCTGAAGAACCGCCAGATCGAGCCGGAGAACGTGGTCATCTGAAACCGTGGCTGCCTTCAATGGGCGAGCCGGCATGACGATTGACCAGCGTGATGCCGGAAACGACGAGCACAAGGCCCACGATGAATGTCCAGTAGATTGGCTCTCCCAGCAATACGACAGAGAGCACCGTGCCAAACACTGGGACGAGATTGATGAAGCCCCCCGTCCTTGTCGCACCTAAGTAGCTAATGCTTCGGAAGTAGAAGAGGTAGCCCAAGAAGGTCACGAACACTCCAAGGAATAGTATGTTCGCCCAGAATACCGGGTCGGAGATCACCGGAAGACTCCACGGCTCCTCAAACACTGCAGCGAGGCCGAACAGAATCATGCCTACAAAGACTGCACCGGTTGTTGACTCCATGGGGCTGAGAGTCTTCATGGCCTCCTTTCCGATTGACGAATATAGCCCCCACATCACCATGGCACACAAAATGATCACGTTACCTAGGAGGTAGTCGGGCCTGAAGTCCAGGAGCGCCTGGACACCTACTACAAACACGACTCCTGCAAAACTCAACAGGAAACCCGAATACTGCCAACGGGAGCACAGATGCTCACGATGGATGAGGTAGGCAAAGAGGCTGACCATTGCTGGGTTGAATCCGGCGATTATGGACCCCTGCGCAGCTGTAGTGAATTGAAGCCCGATCAAGAAGAAGACTCCGTATCCGAAGATACCAGTCACCCCGGTCAGAAGGAAGAGCCTAAGATTTGAACGGCTCATCACTTTCCGGAGCGGCGAGCCAGAGATTGACAGGGCAACCAAGAACAGCGCAGTCGCGACGGTGAATCTCATGAAACCAATCGTCATTGGCGGCGCCAGTGACACG
>CAZSTY010000311.1:0-2086 GCA_964609885.1 uncultured archaeon | reverse complement strand
ACATCGCGGGTGGAACCTGCAGCCGCTCGGGACGTTGATTGGGCTCGGCGGCTCACCCTTCAGGGACTCCACTCGGCGTTTGACCGTTGGGTCACCGGAGGGAACTGCCGAGATCAGTGCTCGTGTGTACGGATGCTGTGGGTTGAATGCAACATCGTGCGCAGGCCCAATCTCCATGATCTTGCCCAGATACATGATTCCGATGCGGTCTGCAATATAGGTGGCCACTGCGAGGTCGTGTGTGATGAAGAGATATGTAAGACCCAGATCCTCTCTGAGTTTTAGGAGCAGGTTAAGTATCTCGGCTCGGATGGACACATCGAGCATAGACACCGGCTCGTCGGCCACCATGAACTCTGGGTGAAGGATTAGGGCCCGTGCGATAGAGATTCTCTGACGCTGGCCACCTGACAATTCGTGCGGGTATCGGTCTATATAGTCCTCTGCAGGCGTCAGTGCGACGTTCTCAAGGGCCTCTAGGACACGTTCTCTCCTCTGGCTCGGAGTGAGAGGCAACTTGTGAACCGTGAGGGGTTCGGACACAATGCTGAAGATGCTCTGCTTGGGGTTGAGCGACTCATAGGGGTCTTGGAACGTGATCTGCATTCTCTTCCGCAGTTCTTTCATCTCGTTCCTGTCGAGCTCGCTCAGGTTGATGCCCGCATAGATCACCTCACCGTCGGTTGGCTGCTCGAGATAGAGCACACACCGCCCCGTGGTGGTCTTTCCACACCCGGACTCTCCTGCAAGGACCAGGATCTCTCCCTTCTTGATGTCGAAGGTGACACCGTCGACGGCCTTCACATACAGCTCCTGCTTGTAGAGGAGTGAGGACAGGAAGCCCGTGTTGACGGGGAACCACTTGCGGAGGTTTCTCACTGAGATGAGGGTTTCACCGGGAGCCACATCTTCAGCCTGAACAAAGTATCTACTCTCTGGAATTGCCATTCTTCATCACTCCAAGTCTACCTTCAGCTCACCCTTGAGCTGGTGTGCAAAGTGGCAGGCCACAAATCTGCCGGGCTCAATCTCCTCGAACGATGGCTCTTCCCTCGCGCAGATTTCCTGAGCGTACGGGCACCGCGGATGGAATCTGCATCCAGTGGGCGGGTCGATAAGATCAGGTGGTGACCCAGGAATGGAGGTGAGAGTCTTCTTCTCGGCCTTCACCATGCTTGGAATAGCACCGACGAGGCCCGTTGCGTACGGATGAATCGGATCCTTGAAGACGGACACCACGTCCGCCAGCTCAGCGATTCTTCCCGCATACATGATTGCGACCTTGTCACAGGTCTCAGCAATCACGCTGAGGTCATGGGTAATCAGAATCAGTGAGAGGCCAAGATCCTTCTGAAGCTTCTGCAGGAGCTTGAGAATCTGGGCTTGAATTGTAACGTCCAGAGCCGTCGTCGGCTCGTCTGCAATGACCAAGTCCGGATTGCAGGCCAGCGCCATGGCGATCATTGCACGCTGGCGCATACCGCCCGAGAACTCGTGTGGATAGTTATGAATTCGACCGGGATCCAGACCCACCATCTCAAAGAGTTTCGCGACCCTGTCGAGCGCCTCCTCCTCGGTCACGTTCTCATGCATGAGGATGGCCTCGGCAATCTGCTCCCCAATCTCGAAGACGGGGTTTAGAGCGTTCATTGCGCCCTGAAACACAATTGCCACGTTTTTCCATCTTATGTCGCGCATCTCTCTCGGAGTCTTCCTTAGCAGGTCTTCTCCCTTGAAGTAGATGTTACCACCGACGATGTTTGCAGCCGGCGGAAGGAGCTGCATGATTGAATATGCAAGTGATGACTTCCCGCAGCCCGACTCGCCTGCCAGCCCTATGGACTCGCCCGCCTCAAGTTGAAGCGAAACGTTGTCCACAGCCTTCACTAGTCCGCGCTTGGTCGCGTAGTACATGCGTAGGTTCCTAATATCGAGCAAAGGCATCTTCTTGATCTCCGCCGGAGCTCTGAATGATAAGGGTGCGTTACCGTATGTCACCCATCTTGCGAGGGGTGCTTCGAAGTTGGCTTAAATATGTTGTCTTCCGCGTGTACGGTTGTGTGTGTTGCGAACAGTCACCATATAT
>CAZSTY010000310.1:0-2091 GCA_964609885.1 uncultured archaeon | reverse complement strand
CCACCCTCCAGCGCTTCTCCCCAGCGGGCCGGATGAATGTACGTCCCCACCCAAGTCAGTCCGTCATACTGCGTCAGGATCTTGAACGCATCGGAAGGAAAGTCGACCCAACTGTCGGTCTGCTTGCCCATCAACACCGAGACCGCATCCCATGGAATCAAGTTCACACGAGGCTCGGACATGTGGGCCTCGTCCACAATTGCCTCCACCACCTCGAACTTCGCGTCGACCTCCCGCTGCGTGTTGCCGGAAACCGTGAGCAGAGTGGCGTACTGTGGCTCATCGGGAAAGACCTCAACAGGTGGCGGCACTCCCAGCAGCATCTTCACCAGCGAGATCGACATGCAGTCTGCATCATCGAGGACCTGTCTGCGTACCAACCGTTTCAGTAGGGCCGTGGTATCGTGCTCGCCCACCGTGAACAGTGCCGCATACCGTACGTGCAGAGGCTTCGGCCATAGCTGCACGGCCATCTTCGTCACAATGCCCGTCATTCCCTGCCAGCCGCTGAAGAGCCCGATGAGATCGGGTAGTGGAAACCGCCCAAACCAGTTGTCGTCGCCCATTATGCACGAGCCAGCACGTACAAGCTCACCAGTAGGAAGAACCGCCTCAATCCCGTTGATGAAGTTGGCCATGGCCCCGTGACGTGTTGAGAGGTCGCACAGGCCCTGAAGGAGTGCGTTGGCCATCACCGAAGTGAAGGGGGGCGCGAGAGGATACGTGTATCGTAGGCCAGGGTGGTGGAGGTCGAGGTACCTCTTCATGTGACCAAATGTGACCCCCGGCTCAATGACCGCATACATAGCCTCCTCGTCAACATCAAGAATACGGTTCATGCGCTTCAGGTCGATGACGATCGCTCCCTCGACTTGCGGTATGGTCAGCCCGCCCACATTCTGTCCCGTGATGAACGGCACCACGGGGACTCGTTCTGCATTGGCGAGCCGCAGAATTCTCTGAATCTCATCTACTGTTACGGGCATGACTACAGCAGCGGGCCTGCACGGCTCGTTCTCCGTCATGTCAAAAGAGTACACATAGCGCTCAGCCGGTCCGTCGGAAACGTGGTCCGGGCCGACTATCTCTGAGAGTCGATTCAGCAGACTCATAGTAGACCCCTCCCCAGTGAGGACAAGAACAGTGCCAAGAAGCGCCTTGCAGCAAGCGGGTGGCGTAGAAATCCTCTAATCTTGATTCGGCCTCGGAAAAACGCTCCTACGGGTGATATCCTGTGGCGCGCGATTTCTACTACGGTCTGCAGCGTCGTCGTCACTCTTAGTGTTGGTCTCTGTTCGGCTCCGCGACGAATCTTCAGGACATCGCCGAATTCCAATGTCACCGGATAGTATTCGGTCTCAATCACAACTGTCAACCTGCTGCTCCGCTTGCCCCCCGTGATCCCGGCACTATCGAGCTGAGGCCGCAACATGCTGTACAGAATCGCTCCGATAAAGTCACCCGGTAGCTCCGCCGCAACACGAACCAACCTGACCGCCATCCCGCACTGTCCGTGCCAACTGACCTCAGGCTGGCAAGGGACTTACTAATCCTTCGATTCATCGGAGAGAGAAAGAGAACATGGGGCTGCCGGGTCCCACAACCCGAACAGCCTCATGGTGCAGTGTGCCGTGATCACTTCACCGTTTCTGCGAACTTGCGGCCGTACTCGTAGGCCCTCTGAAGCTCCTCCGCACTTGGGACCCACTTCACAGTGAACGGCTCCATGACGATCTCCATCTTTCCGCGGGTCAGTGCCTCCTCGATTCGTTTCACTGCGCCACCGCCCCATCCGTAGGACCCGAACGCGGCCGCCTTTTTTCCGACCGGTTTCAACACTTCTAGGTCGGACAGGACTGGCGCAACAGTCGGAAGTATGTCATTGTGAACCGTGGAACTCCCAACGAGTATTCCCTTAGCCTCAAGCAGCTCGGCCATAATATCACTTCGATCGCTGTGGGGAATCAGACGCAGGAGCGGTGTGAGCCCCGCATCACGAATCCCCTCCGCCATGGCACGCGCGAGCTTGGTGGTGCTCTGCCACATTGTGTCCCATACTATCAAGACCTTGTCCTGCAGCCTCTCTCCCTT
>CAZSTY010000309.1:0-2094 GCA_964609885.1 uncultured archaeon | reverse complement strand
ATTGGGACTCCGTACCCGGCATAGTTATGTGCAGGTCCGCTTGCCCCGACACTATCTTCGTAAGGTAATAGAATCAGAGCAGCAGCTGCGAAATACAGAGGCACTCTCTCGGAGGGTATGAACTCGGTATCAAGACGCACCCACTTGGAAACGCCAAGCCTCTCAATCAGTTCGCGAATCTCAAGCAGATAGAACTCTCCATCTTCGCCCCACGGCGACCCAGCAATCAAGAGGAGTACAGAGGGGTGGTGCCGTGCCACTTCCGCAATCGCCTTCACAGCCACCTCAATCCCCTTCCCCCTCCGGATAAAACCGAAGATGAGAAGTGGTTCGCGTCCCTCCAACCCCAGCGCTCTGCGTGCCTCGGCAGGACCCGGTTTCGATCTCACGGGGCGACACGGATGGGGAATCTCCAGCACCTTCTCAGCACGTATCTTGTACTCCCTCAGGAATCGCCGCCGCAGAGCCGAGTTGAGCCTCACAGTACTCAGCTGAATTGTATTCGTTCCCCAGTCAAGGAGCCTCATGTACAGCCTGAAGAACGGAGCCGCCAATACGGCAAACTTGCTGAGAAGACGATACGTCTTGACTCGCTCAACCACCTGTGCGGGCATCCACGTACTGTGAAGAGTGACCGTGGTCTTGATGCCCATCAGACGAGCAAGCAGCAACAGAATCAACATGACCTCACCGAAGAGGCCCCCGTAGACCCGCCTATCGGGGCCAAACTGCACATGGAGGATATGCGGTCTGTTCTTTCTCAGAAAGGACGCAAGACGAAACGGATACGTGAGCTGGCGTCCATCCCAGATCGGAGCTGTCGTCACATTGGGAGAGTTAAGAGGCCTAGCATTCTTGCCAGCAATGGCAAGAACGCGGACTCCGCGGGCACTCAACTCACGAATGAGTGAGGCGGTGTACTCTGCCTCGCCGGCCCTCTCCGGCGGCAACGGGGATACCATGGCAACGGTGAGCATCGTTCGCTGTGAACTGCCTCGACTTCAAAAGTGTTGGGAATCAGTGCCACGAGCCTCTTCCAAGAGGCCCCTCATGGCTGCAGCGAGGATCTCAGCCCTGCGCCTCAGCCATAGCGGTGTCAGGTTGGCCTTGGATCGAAGAAGCCTCGTCGAGGCCACCATCTCAGTACGAATTGGCGGCTCAGTGAGAAACAGAGTGCCACTGGGAAGTGACGCCTCATCAAACAACCAGTCGCGGTGCCTCAATGCAATGTCACGATTCCGCTCGATGTCGCCAAACTCGTCGAGGCTTGACCAGTTCAGTGCTATCACGGCGCTCACATCATCGTCAAGGGGAGGCATCTCATCGCAGGTGTTCACTGTGACGGACCCTGCGAGAGAGTCAGCATGTCGTACAACTCGTTTCAAGGGTTCAAAGCGAGGCGGGGCGCTGACTGATATCTCAGCACCTAGTGCGGAACCGATGAGCAGCAGACTGTGAACCGTATTTGGAGGCGGGAAACGCTCACCAAATGCCCACGAGATCACGATGCGGCCGTTCTTCAGCGAGCCCATGCGCTCTTTCAGAAGGGAGAGGTGGGCGAGCGCGCTGAAATCGGAGTAGACCTCATCGCGAAGCGACAGAATTTTGGTAGGACTTCCTTGAGCGATCTCTTCAAGCACAGAGGCCCCTGCACCGAAGGTCTCCATGTCCACAAATGCTACCAGCAGAAGGTCCACGGCATTGGCAACAAGCTCCGTTTCGATCACAAGTTCGTCCAGCGATGAGGAGGAGGGCGTCTGCCACTCTGCTCTCACAAGGGTGCCACCTAACATTGACGCAGCCAAGCTGGCACATGACATGTCCCAGGAGTCAATCCCGTGAGCAAGAAGACCGACCGTTACGTCACCGGAAACCGCGCCACGTTTCGAGAATCGCGCGTCAAGAAGCTGGTCCACATACTTTGAATCATCTCGCGAGAACACTGGCATCACCGTCATCCGCGAGTACTTGGTGAGGCAATCATGAGATATAGAGTAAGCGGGTCATCTACGGTTTGCCCGGCTCACTGAGCTGCGGGTCACTTTCTGTTCCCGGACCCAGAGGACCTATCGTCCGACACAATATCATTCACGT
>CAZSTY010000308.1:0-2103 GCA_964609885.1 uncultured archaeon | reverse complement strand
CATCATCATTAACCTCGTCAGTTCGTTCTGGATAGGAATCATAATTCCGCTCATCATTGTGATCTACTTGAATCAGGAGGACATCAAGAGCCGCTTTAGGTAGAACATAAAGATGTCCGGGCACCGATGCCCGGACATCTGCACTCTTTCTTAGAAACCGCATTGGAAACCTCCGCGGAGAAAAGTCGTCCCGTCTGCTATCAAGTGACACCGGTTCGAAACGGGCGACTGAGGCGGAATACGGTTTGCGTTTCGGACCGCACATTGGAGATTCTTGACGTGGGGCCCGGTGGCCCACACGCCAATCACCACCATTGCTCGGCTCTCTGTTCAGCTCTCGCCGCCAAGTCCCGATACAGGACTATCGAAAAGATTGGGTCAATCGGACTCAAGAATAGGGCGACTATCAATCCGGAGATGACTGTGGCCCATGGCCCAACAGTGAAAAACAGTGGAAACGTCAGCGATGAAACGAGAATCCCGATAATCGCAACCACTATCCCGATCAGCAGCTGAGAACCGAAGACATGCCAGAAGTTCCCCGAAGTCAAATCGTAGGCCCGTTTTATAGAGCCGATGACACCATAATCCTCAGCAACTGCAACCGCCAGCGATGGTGCAAGACGAACAGATATGTAGAAGGCGACAATCACAGCGACCAGTGCCACCACCATCATGACCATCAACATACCGACAACCGCCTCGGGATTTGGTGGCACCATTAGCAACAGGGGCGCCATCGCGAGGATGACAGGCAAGACGATAATCATCATGATGCCACCAATCACAAGCTGAATACCAATCAGACGGGCAACCCGAGCCAGTGCAAATGAGAAGCTGGTGCCCACGCTACCCCCGCCTGGGTTCCCGTAGTCGTCAAGCGCCAACTTCATCGCAGACCCCGACGCGATTGCAGAGAACACAAAGCCGAGGACGGCAATCACGAGAAACAGCAGCACCGCTACCGTGCCCATCGTCGCATAGCTGCCGACTTCGAGGAGCACCGATAAGATATCGGCATAGCCCCCAGTCACAAGGGAGAGTGCTGAAGGGCCAAGTATCATGTAAACAATCACTGCCTGCACGAGTGTGAAGAGAAACGTAATCACCCCTGCGAGCAGGGTATACTCCAGAAACCTCCTGAACCACAGGCTGAATGTCCTTGAAACAATCCCTGTTGCACCCAGCACAAACTGGGTCTGCTCGGGAAAGCCCTGTTCAGGACTTGGTCCGTTATCAACGATTGCCAAGTTACTGAATCCTCCTCAAGGGATGCACAGAAGCATCTGCTTATAGATTCTGCGTCCTCCGCCGTGATACCTCTTCGATTTCCAACGCCAGGGGCAACTGTTCGCGGTTCACGCCGGTTTGGGTCTCACGTCCGCAATCTCCATGAACTTCAGCCCGCCGGCCTTCTCCATGAGTTCCTCAAAAGACAGAATGAACACTCGTGGGGTAATCTCGGTGGCATTCTTGGTGACCTGCTGAAGCCTCAATATCAGTTCTTGATGACGACCACTGGCGGACTCGCGTGGAGCCACATAGAGATTGAGGACATCCATGCTGTAGGGATCTGACATGTCCTCCTTTGCAACCTCAATCTGAATCTCCTCTACGCCCGGCACTGACAGCAGATCCGTGCGCAACGCCGTGAGATTGACGGTCGCGCCCTTAATCTTCTTCTCGCTTATTCCCATAATCTCAATCTGGGCCTCCGCATCGTTCTGCCGTCCGATGTCCCAGAAGAACGGACCATCTATGCCACAGATGGGACACTTACCAGACTCGTGTTTAGAGGCCACATCTCCGAGGAGGAAGCCCTCGAACACGGCACCTGTTCCGTCAAGATGGAACAGTGTCACGTGACCCGGCTCGTTCTCATCTACAAACTCCCAGCTTCCGTCACTGTTGACACGCACGAACTCAAAAGAGAGCACCAACGGACTCACATTGTGATACGGACCGTGGTAGTCGCACTGCACTGCAAATGAAACCTTGCTCTCAGACGAGGCGTATCCACCTATCACCCTTACCTCTTTGGCACCCTTCTCGGTCAATGTTGAAACCATATCGTCGACCATGGGTGGGTATATCTTCTCACCA
>CAZSTY010000307.1:0-2113 GCA_964609885.1 uncultured archaeon | reverse complement strand
CCAAGAAGCGTGGAATGGAGGAGCTCAAGAGAGCCATTCTTGAGGCAACCCCGAAACACGTGCTTTATCCGTCAGTTGATGAGATGCACCTTCCCGGTCGCCCGAACGGCGGCGACCACCTGCATTACCATCCTAGACTGCATCATCACGGGCAGTACGAGCGCTTGAGGCCTCCGGCCATTAAGTATAGCATGAAGATTGAGAAGAAACTGAAAGAGATAGTTCTCCTGTTGGAAAATGAAAAGGAACTCCTCGAGAGGTACCCGCCTCGCTGGGTAGCCCTGCGACTTCTCGAACGGGACCCTCAGATACTGCCACTTGTGAAAGACCCTGAGCTGAGGCAGAAGATTCTGAGCGTGGGGGTGTAGTGTTGGAGGAAGACACCGCGGGAACATTCGGTCTCGACGAAGAGATTGATCCCCAGATCGTGCTAGCCGACGAGCGATACAAGGTCATCGGAGATATCCTGTGCGAGGTGTATCAAGCAGGCGAGGGCAAATGGAATCTCAGTGACATGATGGACAGAGTGTTCCTTCACAAGTATCTGGGGCTGCCCATATTCCTTGTGATCATGTGGGCCATGTTCACGTTCACATTCGAGGCCTCACGAGTCTTCATGGTACTCATAGAGATGTTCTTCGATTGGCTCGGTGGTTACACGTCGCAGATTCCAATCCCGTGGCTTGCTTCGTTGGTCACTGATGGCATACTCGGTGGGGTGGGGTTCATCCTCACGTTCGTGCCACCCATCTTCTTCCTCTACCTAGCAATATCGGTCCTAGAGGACACAGGGTACCTCGCCCGAGCGGCGTTTGTGATGGACAGATGGATGGTGAAGATGGGGCTACACGGGCGATCCTTCATTCCGTTACTGTTGGGATTCGGATGCAGCGTTGCCGCTGTCACGGCCTCTAGGACAGTTGATGGCAAGGCCAATCGGCTGACAACTATCCTTGTCGCACCCCTGATCTCGTGCTCTGCTCGCCTGCCCGTCTACGTGCTATTCGCGGGGATCTTCTTCCCGGCCTACGCAGGGACTGTGATATTCTTCATCTACATCTTGGGAATCGTCATGGCCATCGCAGTCGCGATGCTCTTCAAGAGGTTCCTGTTCAAGGAGGAGACCTCTCCGCTCGTGATGGAATTGCCAATGTATCAGCTACCCACAATCCATGGCTCATTCCGTCACATGTGGGAGCGAGGAGTCATGTTTCTGAGGCAGGCCGGCACATATCTGATGCTCGGCAGCCTCATAATATGGACAGGCTCCTCCTTCGGTCCGGGAGGGTACGGGATTCCCATCGGCGACTCCTTCGTGAGCGTGCTGGGCAAGTTCATTCAACCGCTGTTTGACCATCTGGGATTCTCTTGGCAAATCGTGGTTGGACTGATCTTCGGTCTGCTAGCCAAGGAGGCCGTCATTCAATCCCTGGCGATCATATTCGCCGTGGAGGGAACTGCAGGCCTCCAGGCGGCCATAATGGCGTCCATGACACCGGCGTCTGCCTTGGCACTGATGGTGTTCGTATTGCTCTACGTGCCATGCGTAGGGACAATGGGAGCAATCAGAAAGGAAACCGGTTCGTGGAAGTGGACGGCCTTCTCAGTCACGTATCAGATCCTCTTGGCCTACGTCATGGCGACGGTTGTGTACTTCATTGGAGGGCTGTTCCTTGGCTGATCCGTTCTGGGCAAACAGACAGCATGCCATGGTTCTCTCCGTTACGTTGGGAGTGTTGTATCTGGCAACCGGAATATGGGAGTTCCTCTCAGTTGTCGGCATCGCCCCTCTAGTTGTGGCAAGACCCGACCCTCTCGATAGCCTGATCATGTTTGTCATAGGCTCTGTATTTCTGACAGGTACGAAACTCCTTAGGCGCAACAAAGAGGAGGGCATAGCATTTCCCATAGTGGGACTCATCTTGTCAACGATAGTCTTTGCGTTGGGTCTAGTCGTTCTTCTCACGAATGCCTTAGGATGGGCGCTTGGTCTCGAGGACTGGGAGGGTTGGATGCCAGCCATGAATATCACAATGTCGATGATCACATACGTGGGGGTCTTGGTCGTAGGCGTCATCATGCGTGTTGCGAAGACAACCCGCAGGAGTACTGA
>CAZSTY010000306.1:0-2123 GCA_964609885.1 uncultured archaeon | reverse complement strand
CTCACCGGAATCGTTCAGCTGGTTTCAGCAGCGTTGTCCCGAACGGGTGGTGGAGGGACTGGTGGTCGTCCCATGTTCATGAAATCGGAACGAGGCGTTATTGGGTACTGTTCTGTTAAGCATACCCTCTTCATATGCGAAGGCGATGGTGAACGCGAGGTGGAAGACGCGCTGCGTGCACTGATGAAAGAGCCTGACGCGTCAGATGACGCATTATCGTCGCGGGTGGACAGTGTGTTGAAACGTAGAGGCCGCGAGATCGGAGATCTGTGGAAGTAGGAGTTGGTCACTGAGATGGACTACAATCTCGTCCTATTGATTGCAACACATGCCGGGTTCTTCATATCTCTATTCTCGGCTGCACTTTTCTACAAGACATACAGGACTATCGCACCAACGGTGGGAGTTCGCACACGTCATTCGTTGGTCTTCTTTGCGGCGGCGGCAATCTGGTACACAATGTCCCCGATTGTTTCACTCATCTCTTTTGACTTCGGGCGCCTAGTCCTTGCTCTTGGCGCCGTGTTGCTTGCAAACTCTGCTTCTGAGATTTACTTCGAATCGGATCGGGCCGTCATGGCTGGGCGCCTGCTTTCGGTGACGTACATAGTCGCTGCCGTGATTGTGTTCTTCTATGCATACCATTTGTTTGTCGTAATGGGTATCGCGATGATTCTGATTGCCGTTGCTGTGATGTACATCGCAGTAAGGATACACATAGCATCACCTTCCCCCTACAGTGTTTCGGTCTTTTCGATAGCAGGACTGACGATAGGAGTCGGATACCTCCTGCAGTCGGGCTTCATCGTGAACAACCCGCATTACTTTGCTATCCTCGTGTTGCCGACGAGCCTAGTTTCTGCCTTCCTTGTTTCTGTAAACCGCCCCTGGAGGCTCATCGTAAACCTCACGGTTGTCTATTCCGTGCTTGGCACGTCGGTGCCACTAGTGGTGGCATCAATGATCTCGGGCGAATTCGGCGTATACAGTCTAGTCATAGCAGGAGCAATGGCCGTCATTTCAACTGTGACCCCACTGAACTACTTCTTGATTGAGGCGAGCGAGACGCGTGCTCGCACTCCTTACTTCTTCGCGGTGACGCTGTTTTCTCTGGCATTGTTGATATCCACTCACTACGTCAATTGGGCCTACGCATTCGGGACTACTCCCTACGGTAGTACTGATCCCCTCGTACTGCTCTTTACAGTGATTCATGGCCAGTGGGACTACACGATTGTTTACACAGACTGGCTGCTCGGGCTGATAGCGGTGAGTTCCTTCATGCTTGCCGGCTTGGCGACAACTTACAGTGAGAAGGCCATCGATCGCGCCATCGACGCCATCATTGTCTTTGACACTGCCCTTGTTGTTCTGGGTGCCCCTCCTGTGAACGCTGGACGATATGAGCTAAACATCCTGTACATACCACTCGTGCTCTTCATCGTAGTGGCTGTGCTCACATTCTCGAGGGTCGCAATCCAGCTTCGAGCATCAGGTCAGGGCGCCGTGGCCCGAAGGTTTGTCCTATTTATAATGGGTGCGCTGGCGATGGGGATGGTTGCAATGTTCTCCGACCGCCTCATGCTCATTGGCAACATTGTTCTTCAGCTGGCAGCAATGGTTCTGCTGACCCTGAGCGCGCCGGCGGAGGCCATCGAAAGATTTAGACATGTGGTAAGGTCGCTACGCCGAAGCAAGGGGGAGGTCAGGTAGTATGGACTTCATAACGGTTGTGCAGATTGGCGCGACTCTGTCGCTGGCGGTCTTGGCTGTTTCACTGACGGTCTTCTTGCGCAGAGTGGCCACTGTCCGCGGGAAAGTAACATCCACGACGTTTCGTGCGCTGATCTTTTTCGGTATATCTTCGTTCATGATTGGTGTCATCGTCGTGGTTGCGGCTTTCACGAACGATCTGACAGCCCAGAGAGTCCCCATTACGATATTTGTCGTCACAGCAATGGCATCAATCGCCCATATAGCCACGGATGACAGGCGCGTTCACTATGCGATGTACGTGACCGCAATAGTGTTGCTTCTTGCGGCAGTCACAGTTCCTCTCTATCTTCCACCCCACACGACACGTCAGCTCATGTTCTTCTCACTTTTCGTGTCGTTCATCATGG
>CAZSTY010000305.1:0-2138 GCA_964609885.1 uncultured archaeon | reverse complement strand
GCAGCGCAGACTAATGACCGCATTGCAGGACCTCAAGGTCGAAACCGACGGGACCGTGAGAACTGCAACAGGGCAGATTGTGCAGTTCAAGTTTGGAGATGACGGTGTTGATCCCAGCAAGTCTGACCATGGTCGTGCTGTCAACATCGACATCGCGATAGAGAAGGTGCTCGGAAAGAGCAGGCTTAGTTAGGGAGGATAGAGGAATGAGTAGCAGTTCGATTGAGAGTCACATGACGAGGCGTTTCGCAAAGATGCGTGAGGAGCGACTGTTGCCTCCCAAGGTCATGGACGAGCTCGAAGAGAAGCTCAGAAGCATCAAGGATTTGACCAAGAAGGAGTTCGACCGAATATGCGACCATGTCATAGAATCGTATGAGCGAGCACTGGTGGAACCTGGTGAGGCTGTGGGCACGGTCGCCGCCCAAAGCATTGGCGAGCCTGGCACCCAGATGACTCTTAGGACGTTTCACTACGCAGGCGTTGCTGAGCTGAGTGTGACACAAGGTCTTCCTCGTCTCATTGAGATTGTCGATGCTAGGAACAATCCGAGTACTCCGACTATGAAGATTCACCTTGTCGATGAGATAGCTGGCGACAGGAATGCGGCGAAACAGGTTGCCCGGAACATCGAGATGGTTCTTGTTGAGAGCGTTGCAAGTAACATCTCAATTGATCTTCTTCGACAGGCTATTGATATACGACTTGACCCGGAGCTTATGGAGGATAAGGGTCTCACGACGGAAGACGTTGCGCGCGCAATCGAGGCAAAGATCAAGAACAAGGGCGAGGTTGAGGCCGACGAGAACGTGATCTTTGTTTATCCCATGAATGACTCCCTCACGGAGTTCCAGCGCTTCAGTGAGAAAATCCGAGAGATTATGGTCAAGGGAATCCGTGATGTTACCCACGTTGTCATCCGGAAGGAGGGTGACGAGTACGTGCTATACACTGAGGGATCAAACCTTCAGGATGCATTGGAGGTTGAGGGTGTCAACCCCCACCGCGTCTATACAAACAACCTGCGTGAGATCTATCAGGTTTTGGGGATTGAGGCAACACGGAATGCAATAATCAAGGAGGCAATGAACGTTCTCAGCGAACAAGGAATGGATGTAGATGTGCGTCACATAATTCTTGTTGCGGACATGATGACTGTCGAGGGAACAATCCACCAGATTGGCCGACATGGAATCTCCGGGTCAAAGAACAGCGCCTTGGCACGGGCCGCGTTTGAGGTGACAATCAAGCACCTCCTCGGCGCGGGCATTGCCGGTACTGTGGATCCCCTGAAAGGAATAACCGAGAACGTGATATTGGGCCAGCTAATACCTTTGGGTACTGGTTCAATCGACCTGCTTATGAATCCGCAAGTGCCGGTGCCGCAAGAGTGAGAGTATCCCCAAGGTCGAGAGCCGAATGGTATGGGGCGCAACCATTAAAACTGGAACAATTGTGGAGAAAACCGCTCTGGTATCACAGCGGAACCATAGCATAACTTCAAGAGGTCGTCAGAATTGAGCATGAATCAGCCGATAGCGAGTGCGGTGAGCACAGGTAGGTGCCGAATCGGCGCGAAATCGTCAATAGACGCGCTGAAGAAAATGGAGGCAAAGTTGGTAGTCGTGGCCTCGAACTGTCCCCCGGATGAGTATGATGACATCAGACGATACGCTGCAATGAGCGGCACAAAGATCTATGAGTTCAAGGGCACCTCTTGGGACTTGGGGGAGATAGTTGGCAAGCCCTTTATGGTGTCAGCAATAGCAGTGATTGAGCCTGGCGACTCTAAGATTCTGGAGATGGTGTGAGGCGGTCCCATGCCCCGTGTACGTCTCTCAATGGAAGACATGGCCCTGATTGCCACGTTCGAGCGTATCACTGGGGCATCAGCTGTTGATGTTGTTCGTGATGATGAGGCGGGTCGCTTAATCTTCGTAGTTCGCCCAAAGCAACTAGGTCGGGCAATAGGTCGCGGTGGCGCTAATGTGCGCAACGCATCTGATGTGTTTGGCAAGACAGTTGATGTTGTGGAGCTGGCTGATACTGCAGAGGAGTTTGTGAAGAGTGCATTGGCTCCCGCTCGTGTAGAGCGTGTGAGAATAGTGGAGGACCGGAATGGCAGCCTCATTGCCCAA
>CAZSTY010000304.1:0-2140 GCA_964609885.1 uncultured archaeon | reverse complement strand
ACCTGCCACGGCCAAGATGATCACCATGACGCCACCAGCCATCGGTTGCGATGTCGTGCCACTAGTGCCACCCGATGTCGGCGAGGTTGTTCCTGTTGTTGACGATGTGGGAGGCGGCGTTGTCGTTGTCGTGGTCGATCCGGTGGGAGTTGTCGAGGTGGTAGGAGTCGTTTCTCCTTCCACAGTGACCACAACCGAGTCTTGGACAGAGTTTCCGCTCGTGTCAGTCAGAGTGATGACGTAGACATAGCTCCCCGCAGGCAGGGTCGAGAGGTTGACCACAATCTCCTCCGAGCTAGAGTTCCAAGCGCCAGCCATGACCACTGTTCCGTCGCGTGTGACCTCATAGGAACTTGGGTTGAGATCAGAACCAGTCCATACCAGCTCAACCAAGTCGCCCTGAGCCATCGTGATGTCATCAGGGTGACTGACCTCAGGCTTTGTGGTGTCCACTACGGTCACCAAGACTGTATCGGTGGCGATGTTGCCCCACGTATCCGTCACTTCAATCGTGTACTCATAGACTCCCAACGAGAGACCGTCGACAGACTCAGTATGTTGACTCCCGGACCATGTGACCCACGCCGACGCGCTGCCATTGACCAAGACTCGCACCTTGTCCGGGTGGATGTCATCCATGGTCCATGTGATGGAGTAGCCGCTCGTTCCCATCTCGTACTCGATATCGTCAGGCGAGCTGACCTCGGGTGGTGTGTAGTCACGCACCGACACAACGACCGTGCGCTGTGCGTTGTAGCCAGCAGTGTTCCACACACGTATCGTGTACGTGCAGTTGTCAGTGGAGTAGGGCAATGCGCTCTCAATCTGGCACTCATAGTGTCCTGCAGCATTTCCCTGTTTCACCACAAGGCCCGACCATGAAGACACGACAGACCAGTTATCGAGATACGCACCCGACACATCGAACTCGAAGGACGGAGGGGTCTTGTCGTTGACGGGGTCCCAGATTATCCAGAGAGGGTCGCCAGGATAGACACCCGTGTAAAGGTCGTCTGCAGGAGCGAAGTCGCTGGTTAGGCCGGTAATCTCGGGTTCGTTCGACACCCTTACCGTCACAGAGGGGTTGGATGAGAGTGCCGTTATGCCGTACGTGGACTCCGAGGTTGAGTTGACAAATAGCACCCTACTACCTGGGGTCGAGTAGCTGAGAGTCACCACAAACCAAGAGCCGTTCCACTCCGCAGCCGTGTCCGCAAGGATGACAGTATCCTCATCACCCAGGGCGTGACCATCATAGGCGAGCCGCGCGCGGAAGACTACTTCGAACTGCTCGCCGACCATGGCCCACTCGGGACAGGACAGATCATAGATGTCAACCCCATCCCAGATGACGCTTGTCGATTGGCTGTTCTGGTTCATAAGAGAAATACCATAGACATTACCCGAACTCACGATAGTGTCAAAGACCTCTTGCCCCGGTGTTGCACGCGTGACCTCTGTGCTCCACATGCCGCCGGCGATGTGATGGGCTGTGTGTCCGTTGATTGTCACAATGCCTGAGACCACAGGTGCACTATCGTACTCGAACCTCAGTGTGACATTAATGCCAACTGTGGTCCCCATGTTGATCCGATTGCCGGAAGTCCAGTACTCAACGACTATGATCCTGTCCCAGATACAGAACGTTACGTCGTTGTTTCTTATTGCTGTGATGCCGTAGCTGTCATCGCCGGCTGCGCTGGCAACAGTGTAGCCATACTTTCCGGGCTCATTGTACAGGAATACTGTTGAGTTCAAGTTCAGTGTGCCATCATAGGGAGTACCATCGTACACGTATGTCGCGGATGCTGAGATGCCTGTAGCGGTTTCACCAACGTCAATGCGACTGTCAGCAGGGCCGGTCATATGGATGTCAAGGGCATCCCAGATGCATGAAGTCACATCGTTGGAGAGAATCACTGTGATCCCGTACGAGTCGTCTCCGAGAGCAGAGGTCACAGTGTAGCCCCAGCGGCCCACCGTGTTGTGCACAAAGGTAGTGTAGTTGAGAACTAAGGTGCCATCGTAGTTACTGCCATCGTAAGCATACGTGGCCGTGGCTTGGATGCCAGTAGCCGCCGTACCAATGTCAACGCGTCCGTCAATCGGGTCGACCATGAGGATGTTAAGCGCATCCCAG
>CAZSTY010000303.1:0-2143 GCA_964609885.1 uncultured archaeon | reverse complement strand
TGTGCGGGAGCGTGTGAACCGGCTCGTGAGGGCAGGTGTGCTGAGGGTCATCGAGGGGGACGACAGGCGGGCGAGATACTACACATTGGCAGAAGAACAGCCCTAGAGAGTGCGGAAAAACAACGTGTGGTGACAGAGGGCATGCCATTGCTAATGTGCCGGGATGCGTGTTGGCCGCTGAGGGTAATGCCCGTTAGTGCTGCTGTCACATCGTTTTTTGGTAGGCCGTTTTGCATCGCCCTGTGTTGGCACGGGATTATCTAACCGAGGCTGCCTCCTCGTTCGGACGAATCAAGAACTACTCACAGGCGGCATGACATGAGGTTTCGAGAGAGAATCCTGACAAGGCTCATGACAAAGTACGAGATGCCACGAATCAAGAGGGCGATTGAACTTGAGCGGACCACTTCAACCATGCCGGGAGCCATCCGTCCGAGCACCGCATCCCCTGCGCGCTTCGATATTTCCCTTGAGATGATGAACCTGATAACATCGCGTGATGACCTGTCAATGACCATAGCCATCCCACTTGGCCGAACACAGTCACTCCTGAGCAACAAGCGATATGCAATCGAGTCATTGGTGCAGAATCCCACCGAACCTGCGACTGAGATGACAGAGAACTTTCGAAGGGAACTGGAAGCATTTGCAAGGCTACTTGGAATTGGCTCCATTGGATATACGACAGTCCCGCGAGAACTGGTCTTTCGAGATGTGAGTCCTCTACACAAATGCAATCGTGCTCACAATGGAGATGGACAGAAACAAGATTGAGCAGGCGCCCAGTTCTGAAACAGCCGACATGATAATGCAGACCTACGACGAGCTTGGGATTGCCACGAACAAGATTGCGGACTTTCTCCGGTCGAATGGATACGGTGCACAGGCGAGTCATCCTCTTGGCGGTCTCGTCCTTTACCCTCCGCTTGCCCAGAGGGCGGGCCTAGGCTGGGTCGGACGGAATGGTCTGTTAATCACACCCGAGTTCGGGCCGCGCGTTCGACTAGCAGCGGTACTCACAAGCATCGAGAACTTGCCCATCCCGGAGAAAAACGTACATCGATGGATTGAGCGGTACTGTGAGAAGTGCGGACACTGCGTACGGGCGTGTCCTCCCGGGGCCATCTTGGAGGAACCCCTAGTCGATGGTGACCGCATCACACACATTGATTGAAACAAATGCTTTCCGTACTTTATTCAATACTATGCATGCACGATATGTGTGAAAGTCTGCCCGTTCAGTCGGCGGCCTTACTCTGAGATTCGCCAGAGCATCGAGGATGACATGTGAAACGAACGGACTACCTAGTTGTGGACACTTAGTGGTCACATTTCTGGTCACAAAGTCCCACAATTGGCATAATCGGTGACCACATACTATACAATGTGGTGACAAACCAATGTCTGACGAAAAGAGACACACGATGACCGATGCGGAGGAGATTCGTGAGATCTTCTCTGCGCTGAACGAGTCAATTCCCAATATGATCTCCGGCCTCATCGGGAGCATCTACAACCCCGAGAAGGCGGCCAGTATTGCCCAAGCCATCGGCAAGTTCTATGCCACACTCAGGGAGTCAGGAATTCCCGACGATGTTGCCCTGAAAATGACTGAGAGGTATGTGAGCGGACTAGATTTCGCCAAGTTCTTCGAGTCTATGAAGGAGGGCACAATCTCGGTATCAACAGGCAACGACGACGAAGGAAAGGGCTTCGTTTCAGTCAAGACGAAGGACCTTGACGAGGATGAGGAGTGATTGGCGTGAGAGTAGCTGCTGTCATTCTCGGCGGCACAAGACTCCTTGCCAAGACATACTCTGCGATGAGAAGAGGCCGCGGCGTCGTCAAGCGCGGCTCGCGCGTATTCATGAAGACGCTCATCGATATGGGTGTCCCTGAGAGCCACGCGAAGGCAATAACGCGGGCGTTCGTGGAACCCAGCAAGCAGTTCCTGACTATCAGGAACCTTTTGCGACTTGCCTCTGAGTTTGGCGACGCCTGACCTTCTTGGTTTCGGGCCTCTTCACAACTAGGACGGGGCACTTCGCTCTTCGCACAACGCGCTCAGTGGTGCTACCAATCGCAGACGAACGCGTACCGGTAGCACCACGACATCCTATCACAATCACCTCGGCCTCTTGTT
>CAZSTY010000302.1:0-2167 GCA_964609885.1 uncultured archaeon | reverse complement strand
CATCACTGAGTTTCCCCTCGCTTACTATTTCGAAACGGCTGTCGTGGTTGACGTAGAGGATCTTGCTGATGTCATGGATCCCGCCGTTCATGACGAAACCATCGTGCGATATCTCAACGATCTTCGTACCCTCGGGGCAGAGGAACATCGAAAGGCCTATAGCTTCTTCTATCGAATCAGCACATCTCTCTTGATGGAGTTGTCCAACGTCTTTCTTGTAGTTCCAACTGCAGGCATGCATCGCCACTTGGTCGTAACCAGCTGGCGGACACAGACTCTTCTGCTAGGATTCAGTCCCCTCACTTGGTCGTCGGGCAGTTTCAAGGTGTACGATCTGAGCGGGAGGGATGTCGATGCCCGCTGGGCGTACCCTGCACCTCCATCTACCGATCCCCGTGAGAAGGGCTACACGAGTCTGGTACCTCTTGACAAGTAATTGGCGCGCCCTTCACGGCCGGTGGCTGGATATATACATTATATACCAAGCGCATCCAATATGTATAAAGACTATATAGCTGGCCGCAGGCTTGACGTAGTGAAGAGCACCTTGAACCGCAGCAAGAGATGGGCACGCGCCTTTGTGCCTGGACACATCACCGGCGTGTTTCGGATATTCGATGAGTGTGGTGATCCCCTGCACTGCGGGTCTGTAGGTGCGGGCTTCTCGATCGAGGCCGGGACTACGACGACGGTCACGATCGCGGAGGCATCGACGACAACTGTAACGGTGACATACAACGGCCATGTGATTGATGCTCCGGTGACAGAGACTGTGGTGCATGAGATGATGAATGACTACCGGCTCACGGCAGCGGTGGGGGTTGACCACAAGTCAGACCTCCCCATCGGAGTCGGTTTTGGTGCATCTGGAGCTGGAGCACTCGGAACGGCGATTGCGTTGGGGTCACTGTTGGACAAGTCGATGCCCCTCGAGAGTTCTGCCGGGTATGCACATCGTGCTGAGGTGATTAACCGCACGGGTCTGGGAGATGTTCTTGCTCAGACGGTCGGTGGCGTAGAGATTCGGACGCATCCGGGTGGCCCGGGTGTGGGACGCATCGTGCGTCTTCTGCCTCCAGACAGAATGAGAGTGGTCCTTGCTGGCCGTCCGGGCATCGAAACGAAAAGTGTGTTGTCCGATCCGGATCAGAGGAGCCGAATCAATGATGTGGGTGACAGACTTGTCGGAAATCTCATTGAACGACCCTCCATGGCGTCGTTGATTGATGTGTCAAAGGAATTTGCCCAGTCCACTGGTCTTATGACAGAACGTGTAGAATCAGCTCTTGACGACTTGTGGGGGGCAGGATATGATTGGTCCAGCATGGTGATGCTTGGGGACTCTGTCTTCTGCTTCTGTAAGGACTCAGAGGTTGATGCCGTGCAAGAGGTGCTGGAGCGACACTGGAACAAATCGGAGATACTAGTCACAAATGTATCACTACATGGTGGGGGCCTGACCTGAATAAGCGACATCGAGATTCCTCCGGACCATCCAAGAAGGGTGTCTTTGGAGATTAGACACCGGATTATTGAAGGCCATCGGAAACGGGTGGTCGCTACAGCTGGGCTACTTGCTCACGGTCGCGGAGAGGCATTCGACTATCTCATTGGAGAGGAGACCAATGGATGGGCCCGCACGGCTGCCAAAGCCGCGGTCGCCGCCATGCTCATTGCTAAACATCCTGTGATTAGTGTCAACGGCAATGCGTGTGCGCTTGTCGCCGATGACCTAGTGGAATTGTCCAGAATCACAGGTGCCCCTCTTGAGATCAACCTGTTCTACTATCACCGAGAACGTGAAGATGCCATTCTTGCAGCTCTCAGAGAGGCGGGAGCAGAGACTGTTCTTGGGACTGCAGACAGGCCGTCAACCACGATTCCTGAGCTCAGTAGCAACCGGCGGAAAGTAGACCCCGATGGAATTGGGCGGGCGGACTTGGTATTGGTGCCTCTTGAGGACGGCGATAGAACGGAGGCCCTTCGAAGGATAGGAAAGCGTGTCGTGACAATCGACTTGAACCCAATGAGTCGCACGGCCATCACAGCACACATCACTGTGGTTGACAACATCGTCAGGGCACTCCCCCTCATGGTGTCTATCGCACGTGAGCTGAGAGGTCGCACGAGGGCTGACCTTGAACGAATCGTGAACGAATTCGACAAC
>CAZSTY010000301.1:0-2202 GCA_964609885.1 uncultured archaeon | reverse complement strand
CGTACTTATCGGTAGAACCTATCCCCCACGTTTCCTCGAGGGGGTCTCCGAGTTCGAGATAACGTCTCCCAATCGCCGTGAAACCTCGGTGGCCGTTCGCCATGGCGAGTCCGGTGTGGTGGACCGCGTCATCTTGACTGAAACAATCGACGGCAATCGCCTCGTCAAGGTCAAGGTTCGAGACCTGCGTATCCCAGAGCTCGGTGACAAGTACGCATCTCGCCACGGCCAGAAGGGTGTCATTGGGTACATTGTTCCACAGGAGGATGTGCCATTCACAGAGGATGGCGTTGTTCCCGATCTCATAATCAATCCACATGCGATTCCAAGCCGGATGACCATTGGTCAGATCTTGGAGATGATTGCGGGCAAGGCTGCCTGCCTTGAGGGCAAGCAACAGGACGCCACACCCTTCTGTGGTGTGACCGAGGAGGAACTATTCAAGATACTACATGACCATGGTTTCCAGTACAACGGCCGTGAAACCATGTACTCTGGAATCACTGGTGAGAAGCTACAGACGACAGTCTTCATCGGAGCGATTTTCTACCAGAAGCTTCACCACATGGTGGCTGACAAGATACATGCGCGTGCCAGAGGTCCTGTCCAAATTCTGACAAGGCAGCCGACCGAGGGCAGAGCCCGGGAGGGAGGTCTACGGTTCGGGGAGATGGAACGCGATGTCCTGATTGGTCATGGTGCTGCGATTCTGCTAAAGGGACGGCTGCTTGACGAGTCCGACAAGAGCAATATGCTGGTGTGTGAAGAGTGCGGTCTCATCGGAGTATATGACCGAAACAAGGACATGTACTACTGTCCCATCTGTGGTCCAAATGCGAAGATTAGCAGCGTTGTTGTGTCCTATGCGTTCAAGCTCCTCATCCAAGAGATGATGTCGTTAGGTCTTGCATGCAGACTGAGACTCAAGGAGATGATTTGAGATGCTGTCCGGCCTTAGTATCAAGAAGATCGATGCAATTGAGTTCGGTCTTTTGTCCCCCGAAGACATTAGAAAGATGTCCGTTGCTCAGATAGTTGTCGCTGACACATACGATGAGGACGGCTACCCCATAGAGTCCGGCATTATGGACCCGCGTCTGGGAGTGATTGACCCCGGCCAGAGATGCCGCACATGCGGAAACAGGGTTGGAAACTGTCCGGGTCACTTCGGACATATTGAACTCGCACGTCCTGTAATGCATGAGGGCTATGCCAAGGTCATTCACAAGGTCCTCAGGGCCACCTGTCGCGAATGCAACCGGCTCCTATTGACTGACGACGAGATTGAGGAGTTCAAACAGCTGTTCAAGAGATACCCGGAGATTGGGGAGCGGACTGCTGTTCTCTCAAAAGAGATTCTCAAGCGGGCGGCCAAGGTAAAGAGATGTCCGCATTGTGGTGCTGAGCAGCTGAAGCTGAAACTTGAGAAGCCCACCTCCATCTATGAGATTGGCGAGGCCGGATCAGTAAGACTGACTCCTATTGACATTCGTGAGCGCTTGGAGAACATCACCGATGATGACTATCGCCTGATGGGAATAAACCCCGACGCGGCTCGGCTTGAGTGGGCTATCCTTACGGTTCTGCCAGTCCCTCCGGTCACGGTACGACCGTCGATCACGCTAGAATCAGGAGTGAGAAGCGAAGACGACTTGTCACATAAACTGATTGACATAATCCGTATCAATCAACGTCTTCGCGAGAACTTGGACGCAGGTGCTCCTGCCCTCATTGTGGAAGACCTCTGGGAACTTCTCCAATATCATGTGACAACGTATTTCGACAATGGTGTGAGTGGCATTCCACCAGCTCGACATAGATCGGGTCGTGCGCTGAGAACCTTGGCCCAGCGGCTGAAAGGGAAGGAGGGCCGCTTTAGATCGAACTTGTCTGGCAAACGCGTGGATTTCTCCGCACGAACTGTCATCTCTCCAGACCCCAACTTGAGTATGAATGAGGTTGGTGTGCCCGAGGAGATTGCAAAGATTCTCACAATTCCTCAGCGCGTCACTGAGTGGAACCTTGAGGAGATGAAGGAGCTGGTAATTCGTGGTCCTGACCGGCATCCTGGGGCCAACTATCTCATTCGTACTGATGGGCGTCGTGTCGACCTTCGGTTTGTCAAAGACCGGTCGATAATTGCTGACACCATCGAACCAGGCTTCATAGTGGAGCGGCATCTTGCAGATGGTGACATAGTGC
>CAZSTY010000300.1:0-2231 GCA_964609885.1 uncultured archaeon | reverse complement strand
CCCGTAGTATATCAGCTCCGGGTGTTGCCAACCGTATATGTCCCAAATGTGCTGCTCGATCTTGCCCTCCTTCACGAGGTCCTTTCCCCGGATGATGTGAGAGATTCCAAGCTCATGGTCGTCGATGCCCCACGAGTACTCCAATAGCGGCCATACTCGGTACTTTGTACCAACCCGAGGATGGTCGGTTTCGGAGATTCTCAGGATGACATGGTCGCGCATTGCTGGGTCGGGGTTGTCCATTCCCGTCTTCAGACGGACCGCTGCGCCACGCTCGGGATATGTCCCGTCCAGCATCTTCTCCCAGCGAGCGAGATTCTCCTCCACGCTGAGATCTCGACACGGACAGGCCCGGCCCTTGGCCTTGTACTCCTTTCGCCAGACATCCGCGTCGCAGTCACAGACGTAGGCCTCGTGGCGCTTGATGAGGTCGACAGCATACTTGTAGAACAAGTCCAAGCGGTCCGACTTGTACACAGTTTCGTGGTACTCGACGCCAAGGTATTCCAGACCCTCGGGGATGAGATCGTATGCCTCGGGCTCAACCTGTTTCTCGGCCGAACCAATGGTGTCGTCAAACACCAGTATCAGTTTGCCGTTGTATCGTTTGACGTAATAGTCGTTCAGTATGACCATTCGTGCATTGCCAATGTGCAATGGTCCAGAGGGAAATGGTGCAAGCCGCATTACAACCTGAGGCCACTTGTCAACGTTGGGCAGCTCTGGAAGACCCTTACTCTCGGGCACCACGGTGTCAGGGCGCTCCAGCAGCTCGGGTGCGATCTCTTGGAGCTCGGCTCGTTGTTCCTCGAGCGACATGGCGCCAATCTCTTCCACCAGACGATCGACTATGGCCTTGACCTCTCGTGCACGGGGCCTCAGCTCCGCTCGAGAGCCAAGCAGGGCACTCATCACGGACTTCACGCTGGGGCGCCCCTCGTATTTCACGGCATTCTCCAAGACTGCCCTCCGGACTTCTAACTCAAGGTCGCTCACACGAACCAGCTCCGATGGTGACTCAGAAGGTGAACATTTAACTTTGACCTCGTAGGCCCGCAGAGCGCCCTCTCCGGCTCTTGAGAATGCTTATTTGGACCCTCGTGAGGGTCTAGTCCAGCTATCTCAGTAGGTGTGTAGGTTGTCCGAACTCAAATGTTGCAGGCTCTGTCCTGCCTATTCGACATGTACACACAAGGGTGAGTGCTGTCCCGAATGCCCGTATTTCGACCCCGAGGAGGGAATCTGCCTCGCCCCCGAGTCGGCAAAGAAACCGAGGAAGATTCGAGTTCGGGTTCAGAAGCCCAAAGAGGTTGACCCAGAAACATTCCTGTTTGAAGACGACGAGGAGGAGGAAGAGGTCATCGAGGTGGAGAGCAGCTTTGACCTCGATGACGAGTTCGAAACCGAGATAGATGAGAACTTTGATGAGTGGTGATCTGCCACCATCGAACTGCAAATGGTCAAGGACTAGGCGTGACAGACAGGAGATTGTAGAAGTACAGACTCATCAGAGCAAGTGCAACGACGACAAGAATGGACGCATTCGTCACGAGCCAGCCACGAGCAGCACGCTTGGAGATCTTGATTGGACCAAGAGGCTTCAGACCGGTGGGTGCCTTGCTGTGAGGATCGTGCGCCCGCCAAAGAATCTCCAAGGGGCTGGCATGGCTAGGAAATATGTCCAAGTATAGATGACTCGCATAGCCGAGAAGAAAGAGTGCAACTATGTAGTACTCAAGACCGGCTCCGACCTTGAATGAGTAGTTTGTCACAATCGTGAGAGCGACGTTCACCAGTGTGACCAACGTGATTAGAATGGGGAGCATGGCTGAGTGAAATATGACATTACGATGCTTGGAAATCCCAAGGAGGATTATGTCCCAATCTGGTACCAGCGCTCCCGTGATTGTGATCAGCGCACCCATGGTGATTGAGAGATTGCCAATGATGGGAATTCCTAGTGTCCACAGGTAGATGGCTGAGCCGCCCAAGGACCCAACGCAAAAGGTGATGAACGCAATGGCACTCACTGCACCACGGTTACTTGTTGTTCGGTCCTCCTCCTTGTGTGGGGCTTTCCAATAGAGAAGTGGGACCGAGATTATCGTGAGAGCAGCTCCACCAACAAAGTAGTACATGAGTAGCTCTCTCAGCTGCCCCAGACTCGATGCCCAAACACTGTACCCAAATATGAGTGAGTATAGGCCCAGAAAGAGGGACAGCGCAAACAT
>CAZSTY010000299.1:0-2239 GCA_964609885.1 uncultured archaeon | reverse complement strand
CCAAGAATCTGCATGGCCTCGTTGACAGCATGAAAGCCGGCCTCGGTGCAGAAGACCTTGGCCTGCGACACCTCTTTCCGACACCATCGGCCAGTGTCCGCCACTCTTGCTGCTCTGTACACTAGGCCCCGTCCGGCATCGAGAAGTGTGGCGCAGTCGGCAATCTTGAAGCTGATTCCCTCGAACTTCCGTATTGGTCGACCGAAGGCCTCACGCTTGTCGGCGTATCTCACAGCAATGTCTAGTGCTGCTTGTCCCATGCCAATCGCACCAGCAGCGGATGTCAGTCGTTCAGGAACCATCATGGCATTGAACACATCAGTACCGCCGTTGAGTTTTCCCACCAGATTCTCCTCCGGGACCTCGACATCCTTCAGTACTATGCGAGCCGCGCCCATGCCCCGACATCCCAGAAGCTCGTATTCCTCCTCAACTCTGACGCCTGCATCTCGGTCCATAAGAAACGCGCTCAGAGACTTGTGTGGTGGAGCCTCAAAGTCCGTACGTGCATATATCACGAAATAGTCCGCGCCGACGCCCCCCGCCACGAACCGTTTCGCACCGTTGACCACGTACTTGTCACCACGTTTCACCGCCGTGGTGATAGTGCCAAAGAAGTCGGAGCCGCTGCGAGGCTCGGTCAGACCCTCTCCACAGATCTTCTCACCCTTGAGTGTGGGAGCCAAGTATTCACGCTTCTGCTGTTCTGTACCGAACCTGTTAATGGCCTCACCCACGATGCTCGGCAATGAGTACGCGCACGCCAGAGCGATTCCCAAGACACCAATCTCTTCGATGGCGGCCATCTCGGCGACCCAGCCCACACCTCTGCCGCCGTATTCCTTTGGAAATCGCAGGCCCAGCAGGTTGGCATCCCCGGCAGCCCTGACGAACTCGTAGGGATACTCCTTCTCACGGCCATCCATCTTCAAGATCAACGACCGGTCCACTCTGTCACGAACGAACGTGCGCACCTCGTCACGAATCCTCTTCTCTTCTTCCGACAGCAACACATCGAACAACGCGAAGACCTCAGACAGTCCAAGTGCTCACGCGCAATAAAGACTCTAGCTATTCTTCGGGGCCGAATCGTTCCTCTATTCACCGGAGGAGAGAGTCCAGTGTTTCTTGAGATCCCCCAGACCTCTGTATGTGAATGGCACGCGGAGGACACACAAGCTCGCAGGCGAGGCAGAGAATGCATTCAATCTCTCGCACAGGGTCGACTGTCACAGCGCCCCGCCAGTTCATGGTTTCAAATACATGCGTGGGACATGAGGCCACGCACTTCATGCATGCCGTGCATTCATCGAGCAACACGCCCACCCTGGTGCCATGAATCTCACTCCCCGTTCCAGGCCAAGTCCATACAGCATGGCCCCTGTGATTCCCGCTCACCGACCATGTCTGTCGGAAGTCCTTGTCGATAGGCACGGACAGTGACCACCGCACCGCAACAATAGAGTCTTCCGGCCGGGTTGCGAACGGTAGCAGCCGTTACGCCATCAGTTGGCCTTGCAAGCAACAATGACCAGTGGCTCAAATGATATATGAATAGATTAATGTGGAGTAATGCGAAACGTAGAGCAGCCATTCGTACACGATAGATGGCAGATGAGAGAGAAGAGTCGCGGAGGCTTGCGCAATGGAAGATATAGTTCTCGTGTACAGAACGAGGAGAGGAGAGGATGTCATAATTCTTGAGCCCGAGGTGACTCAGATCGACCTCTCATATCGCCACATTAGCGAGATTGACCTCTCTCCGCTGAGCCAGTGTCGCCATCTTGAGGTCCTTGATCTCTCAAGTAATCTCCTGCAGACCATTGACCTGTGGCCTCTCATGCGCTGCAAGAAGCTCTCAAGACTGATTCTCCGTGACAACCCGCTTACCCACATTGATGTCACACCGCTATTTGCCTGTCCAATGCTCTCAAACGTAGAGGTTGACCCCACAGTCGAGATTGAGGCACACTATGAACTTGGGATGATGGGAAGAAGACCGCGGCCACTGGACGGCCTACGACGCCGGCGCGCAGTGAAGTGGAGCCATGGCGAGGAGCTTGACCCCTTGCGGACAATCGAGGAGATTAAGAACAAGGTCTATGCTGAACTGAGCGACACATTTCGTAGCCCGGACAATGCACAGGTCGTGGACGAAACCCTGAAGTTTAGGATTGTAGAAGAGGTCGAGCGTGCTATAGAGCGCGAGATGAGTGAGGCAGAGAAGAAGAGGGACTAC
>CAZSTY010000298.1:0-2261 GCA_964609885.1 uncultured archaeon | reverse complement strand
CACGTTTACAGAAATCGCCAACAGGCTCGGGATGAAGAGGGTCGATCACGGTCTGATCTTGCGTGCAGCCAAGGGCTCACGTAATGGTGTTCTGAACTTCGCAAAGAGTGCCGTGGTCTCTGTTCCGCTGCTACGGGCCAAGTTGCGCAGTCTTCTCCACGACGAGTCGGTCATTCATACCCTAACAGAGTGTGACTATTGGGGAATACCAGAGTCCCTCATGGGGACATTCATCGAGTCCGTCGCACAGGAAGAGGGTCTTGATGTCATCCCGACCACTGATGGCAACTATGTTGTCGTGCCTGAGTTGAAAGAGCGAATGCGTGACGTTCTTGATCTGCAGGGACGCATAGAGGCTCTCAGCGAGGCGCAGAGGCTCGGAGTAGACCCTGATGCTCTAATTCATCTCATCACGGGGTGGGGTTGGGACCTTGTGGATATAGGGTCCGGCACACTCTACTCGGCAAGCTGGCTTAGACTCACTCTGGAACGGATGGTTGCGCGTGACGGGGCCATAGATCTTCAGAGCGCGGCGGAGCGTCTTGGAGCCACGCCCAAAGAAGTGGAGAGGATTCTTCGATACTTCGACTGGTCCGTGCTGAAGACCCATGATGGAAGATTGCTTCCTCTACATCTCGTTGAGGAACGGCTGGCCGATCTCTTGGAGACCAATGGGTTCGTTGACCTGCGCGCCGAGGCTGACCGAATGGGAGTCAAGAGCAGTGAGCTGATGAAGGTCCTAAGGCGCCGAAGACGGCAGCTCGTGGAATCAGGGCACGGAGAGGTATTCACGCTTGACTACATCCGTAAGAGGATCTACGATGACGTTGCTCTGCAGGGCTGGGTTGACCCTCGGCAAGAGGCAGAGGCCCTTGGAGTCAGCAGGCATGTCATCGAGCAGATTCTCGGCCAAGACAAGTCCTTCAGACGGACGGGCGACAAGCGGTACGTGTCACTAAACCGTTTCAGGTCATGGCTGCTCGAGGAGATTAAGCGCGGAGGGCTTATTCGAACTGCTCGAGTGGAGCGGGAGTGGGGGCTGTCAAGTGTGGATTTGGCACTCCTCCTGAAGCGGTTCGGACTGAAGACGACCACAACCAGAGATGGGGACTACCTATCTCTCGCTTGGGCCCGCTATCGTATTCGCCAGATGGTTGAGTCCGGCCATGTAGTCACTCCAAGCGAGATAGCAGAGAAGTTCTCCGTGGAAGAGGGTATCGCCGCCGCGTTGATTGCGAGTGTAGAGGCTGACGCGTTGCAGACCCGTGACGGGAGCCTTGTCCCCGAGAGTGTCGTGCGTAGGGAGTTGAGGAAACGCCTCGATGAGAAAGGTGTCGTGAATCCAGAGGAATATGCCAGGGAGCTTGGCATTGATGTGTCCGACGTGATCCGTGCCCTTCAATCTGCTGGCCTGGAGTGCATCGAGACGCGAGATGGTCGGCTCTTCTCTGTTGTCACGCTAATCTCTCTAGTACGACGAACGGTTACTGAACATGGTATCTGCGACCTCCGCTTGTTGGCCGAGCGTTTGCACATAGGCACCGACGAGCTGAAGGGTGCAGTTCAACCCCATCTTCGAGGCCGTGAGGAACTCTTGAGTTCCGCAGGGTGTGTTGTTGACTTGAACTGGGTGGAGAGTGTACGGAGAACTGCTCGTGAGTCTGGTCGACTTCAGGTGTCCGAGTTTGCACGCAGGCACCGGATAAGGCGCCGCGCTGCTCTAGAGATCCTCCGCCGGTACGTGAGAGGTGCGTACATCTCTTCGATGGACAGCTATGTCACTTTCAAGTCCGAGAGATAGATTCTCTATACACTCTATACTTCGCAGAGGAACTCCATAAATATGGGTGTCAACCATGTTCCCGCCGGAGATGACCCGTGGGACGCGTTACGACACACAAGATTCGGATGATGAAGAAGAAGGGCAAGAAGATTGTCATGCTCACTGCGTATGACGCGCCTACTGCTCAGATTCTAAGTGAGTGCGGCGTTGACATAATACTCGTGGGTGACTCGGTGGGCAACTCACTGTTGGGCTACGAGAGTACAATTCCGGTCACGCTCGACGATGTGATCCATCACTGCGCCGCAGTTCGTCGTGGAAATCCACGCAGCCTAGTTGTTGGAGACATGCCATTCATGACTTACAAGGTGAGCATAGAGCAGGCGCTTGAGAACTGTGCGCGGATGCTTCAGGAAGGTGGTGCTGAGGCCGTAAAGAGTGAGGGCGGCGGCCGTGTCGTGGATACAGTCCGCGCAGT
>CAZSTY010000297.1:716-2273 GCA_964609885.1 uncultured archaeon | reverse complement strand
TATGACACTGATGATGACGCCAACAGCAAGAAGCCCAACCCCCGTCATCGTGTCCCGTCCTGTCACCCAGTACAGCAGCCAGAGAATGGCCCATGTGAGAAGGAGGAGCGGCCGCAGGGCCTGATTTAGTCTTGCCGCGTCCATGGGTGATCAGTCCTCTCATTCGGAGACCGACACGGGCATCTGTTCTGCGATGATTCTCGCCTCGATGGCCAGAATTGCTCCGACCCATCCGAGAGACTGTGTTATCTGGGTTCGCCAGTCCATTGCAAGGTTGCCCGATACCGCTGCTAGGAACAGGCTGATAATGAGACCCAGTACTCCTGTGCCGACGGCGACCAGAATGATGTTCCTTCCTGCCTCGACTCTCCTGCTTGTGAGGACGACGCCTGCAACGATGACCCCTGCGCCACACATCATCATCAGCATGCCCAGGATGCCCATGAGAATGCTCAGAGTCACTACAAACTCTTCTCCGAAGAGGTGCTGGAGATCATCGATTATGTCACCGACGACTCCGACGGCACCGCTTGCGCCGGAGAGAAGCATTAGAGAACCGCCAATGATGCATAGCATTAGGGGAGTACGATTGTGTATCGGCTTCAAGGCACGCCCAATCGGTTGTGTTTCCGATTTAAGCATAGCTGACATCACGCGATAGAGACCGTCTTGACCGCAACTTGGAAAAGAGACGATACCCTCCGGACCTGCTGACCGAAGATGAGCGTTCACTTCGAAGAAGCGGGTAGAGGAAACAGCCCAAGCATAGTCATGGTGCATGGAGCTGGAGGTTCCTCGGCCACATGGTTCATGCAGCTGCGTGGCCTTGCGCGTCACTTTCACGTTGTTGCCGTCGACCTGAACGGCCATGGACGGACGCCTGACCGCAACCCCGATGATGTCACCGCATCGTATCTCGAGGACATTGCCAGTGTGGTTGAGGGTCTTCACGAGCCTGTGTTGGCTGGCCACTCGAGGGGTGGGGCTCTGGCTCAACTATACGCTTTGGAGAGGCCCGACAGGATCTCCGGCCTGATTCTGGTCAGTACTGGTGCAAGGCTTCGCGTTGCACAGTTTATCTTCGACCTTCTCGACAACGATTTCGACGGGTACGTCGAGGCGGTGGGCAAGTACATGTTCTCAGAGGGTGCATCTGAAGAGTTGATCAGCGCCTCGAAGGCGGAGGTGAGAAAGTGTCCCCCGCGCGTAATACGCCGCGACTTTGTTATGTGCAACGAGTTCGATATCATGGACCAAATCAAGAACATCCGAGTTCCGACGTTGGTAATTGTGGGGTCGGAGGATGTCATGACCCCGGTCAAGTACGCCGCGTACCTCGACGGTCAGATTCCTAGGTCCACCCTGAAGATCATTGAGGGAGCTGGTCACAGCGTCATGCTTGAGCGACCCCACGAGGTAAATGACGCGATAATCGAGTGGATTAACTCGTCCCTGCGTTGAAGCAGTTTGCGTGCGTGCTGGAGCTACTTGAACAGGTCTTTCTCATCGAGACCGTACTTGGGGCCAATCTCACGAACGAATGTGAGGGCTCCTAGG
>CAZSTY010000297.1:0-706 GCA_964609885.1 uncultured archaeon | reverse complement strand
GAGATGCGAGCTCCTCGGGATGTCGTTCTCAGAGTACAGCACACCACTATCGCCCATGCTGAATGTGACATCGTCGAGCTCGAAGTTCTGAACAAGCATCTCTCGGAGAACAGGCAACTGGTTTTCTTCAGGTATCTTGTCAATGCTACCCAGTCGGACTCTCACCTTGATCCATTCGGGCTTGGTGGGAGAGATCAGAACCTGTACAGAACGACCCTCGATGTCGTACGTCGTCACGTAGGTTCGAGTTTCCTCGTCGTACTCGTACGGGAGGCGCATCAGTTCAAGCCAAGTACGAATCTGTTCACTCTCCATCAGTATCACTGGCGGGACAGCCTGCTGACGGCCCTTTTTAATAATCCTCGGATGGAATAATCGACATATCGGCACGCCCGTGACCTCATACAATGGATGGCCAAGAAGAATATATGCGACCAAAGCTGCGTGTGTTGGTGTTTCAAGACTACGGAGTAGAGAGGCTATGGGACTAGAATCGACACAGAAAATACCCAGCGACCGCAAAGAGAGGTTCGCGTGGTACCTGTTCGACTTCGCCAACACAAGCTTCACGGTCCTCATCGTGACCGTGCTATTCCCACGTTACTTTTCCTATCTTGTGGAGGTTGGGACAGGGAGCGCAAACCTCGGTGACGCCCTATGGGGTTATGCCGGCTCCATCACTATGATCATAATAGCCATCAGTGCG
>CAZSTY010000296.1:0-2289 GCA_964609885.1 uncultured archaeon | reverse complement strand
GACAGGTCTGGCTCAACAGTGTACTGGGGGGCATTCAGTGTGTAGTTGGTCTTGAACTCGGTATAATTCGCAAAACTCCGGGGGCCTATTGAGACGTCGAGAGGTTCGTATGAGGACTCGGGGGCAAATGCTCCGGATTGAAACAGAAGACCCACCAATGCCCCGGCGGTACCGGATATCACCAGAATCAGGATGGATAGCACTCCGAACGTGCGATTGGAGATCTCCCTGCTTGGCAAGCTGGCACCCCTCATAACAATAGGCTGTCCAGTCTGATATGAGTCTCATTGTGTGTTTGATGATACTAAGACCAAGTTCATTGTAGCTTGCATCTTGGTCCTCGACGACCGCACATTCACGTAGCCGACCGCCCTAGACGCAACAGCTACCGCCGCTGTCCCAAAACTACATAACGCGAGTGGGGCGACTCACTGTTCAGTGTGGGGCGAACGGTGAACCGTGCCATGAGCAAGCGGCGGACGCGGAGCAGGAAGACTATCTGGCTCTTCAAGAAAGAGATCAAGTCCGTGCTGCGTTCACGCTGGTTGTTGCTGGGGTTTATCATAAGCCCACTCTTTGCGTGGCTCTTTCAGGGCGCGTTCCTCTCATTCATCGTTGCCCAGACCACCACAGAGCCCGAGACCGTCTACATCACGGTGGAGGACAATGGCACATGGGGAAAGACGCTTTACGACGCGATACGAACCCACACTGATGAACTGCTCATAGACCCCTTAGTCAACGTCAGCAGAAGTTACGGCGAGGGCTTGGTGGCGAACAAGACGGTCTCAGTATGGGTATTGATACCCGAGAACTTCACTGAGGAGCTGGAGAACAACAATCGCAGCACCCTGATAATGTGGGTGAACACCGGAAACTTCAGGGCCACCGCCGCAGCCCAGCGGATCGACTATTTTGCGCGTCAGGTCATTGACAAGGTGATAGTGATACGTGACCTGCAGGTGCAGTGGTACACGGTTGCCCCCGAGGCCACATACGGACATCAGTTGGCAATCTTTCTGGTGATGCTCACCTCGGTACTTGCTCCAGCACCATACGTCAGCCAGTCCTTTGCAGGCGAGCGCGAGAGGCACACACTGGAGGCGCTTCTCGTCGTGCCGATAAGCCGGGTCAAGATTCTGGCGGCCAAGCTTGCAGCCGGGCTACTGCTGACCATGATCTACTCGGTGTTTACAATCGTGGGCATCCTGCTGTACAACTTCTCCATCGTGGTCCGCGCCGAGCCTCTACCACCTGAGGCCGCTGAGTACTACATCAACCTCTACACGGTGAAGGTCTCCACACTCCCGCTCATCTTCTTCTGCCAGTTCCTTGTCCTGCTATGCGCAATAGGGATAGGCGTTGTGATCTCATGCCTTGCCAAGGACCAAGCCACAGCCGAGTCAGTCAACAATCTCGTGATGCTCGTGCCCACCATGGTCATCGGGATCTTGGGCTTCACTGGCAGTATCCTCCAGTACGGCGGTCTGTTCGGGTTTCTCATCATGCTCATACCATTCAGTCATGCAATCGTCTTTCTCAACGGCGTGCTTTCAGGCGTGGCGAATCCGGTCACACTGATGGGAAATGTCCTCTATCTCTTGATCTTCACGATAGTCTTCATGGTCATCGGTGCCAAGCTATTTGAACGCGAGGCAATAATAGCGTGAGGCCACCGCATCGTTCCATCTCTGCGCTCTCAGACAACGGGCCACTTGGGATTGATCTCCACACCCGCCCGATCGAGCAGGTCTCTGCTCCTCTCAGCCGCACGTGCCACGAGAAACTCCTCGTCCAGAGTGAGTAGCCGTCTGCCGCGCATCAGAATCCTGCCATTGACAATCACCGTGTCTACGTAGTGACCACACCCTGCATAGACCAAGTTCGACACCGGATTCGTGTTCGGCGCCAGACCGACAGAGCGCATGTCTACAAGGATTAGGTCGGCCTCCTTGCCCACCTCTAGAGAGCCGACACGGTCCTCAATGCCCATGGCACGAGCACCGCCAAGTGTGGCCATCTCGAGGACCTGTTCGGCAGTGACAACGAGTGGGTTTCGAGTCACCGGCTTGTGTATGAGAGCCGCCAGTCGCATCTCGCGAATCATGTCATATGTGTTGTTGCTCGGTCCGCCGTCGCAGCCCAGTGATACTGACACCCCCTTCTTGAGCATGAAGGGTATCTTTGCGAAGCCAGACGCCAGTTTCAGGTTCGACGCTGGGCAATGTGAGATGTGACAGCCACGCGTCGCCAGCGTCTGAATCTCGGAGTCTTCGAAGTGTATCCCGT
>CAZSTY010000295.1:0-2307 GCA_964609885.1 uncultured archaeon | reverse complement strand
TGTTTCGAAAACCTTCTTGGCGACTGTCATCTCTCTACAGGCCTCGCGTCACTCTGGGTCGAGCACGATGCCCCCGTACACGCATGCGGTGACACAGATGCCGCACCCAATACAGCTCTCAGTCACAGTGAGTACTCCTGCAGGGCCCTCCACAATCGCCCCGACCGGGCATGCCTCTCTGCACAGGGGGTGTTCGCACTGCAGGCAGACAACAGGAACAATCAGATTGCGCTCCTCATCTCTCAATACCTGAATGCGCGCGCTTCGCGGATTGAATGTTGATGTGTTCCTGACAGAACAGGCCAGTTCACAGTTTCTGCAGCCCGTACATCTGTCGAGGTCAATGACGAGGAATCTTCTCACATCACTGCGCTCCTTGTGGCTCTGTGGGCCTCTCATCTGGGAACGCGCAGCACTTGAAGTTATTGTTTGCATGGTGGAAGGCCCCCGCGCTTACGAGAAAGTATTTGAGTAGGATTCGAAGAATCGACAGCAGCCTCCACCGCAAAACCACCCCCCTCCCGGATTGTTGACACATTGACTAGTGACCACAACTACTCGGACCAACTGGACCGAACCGCCTTTGGCCGCGTGGTAGAAGACATGCCCATCGCGGTCTTTGTGGTCAGTCCCGACTACACGATCATCTTTGCGAACCGGGCCGCCCGGGACATCGTGCGGCTCTCGGAAAAGGACCTCCGCGGCAAGAACTTCATGTCCTTGGTGTCTCCTGAGCAGCGTGACACGGCCCTGGAGTTTCTTCATCTGCCTGCGGACATCCTGCGCGAGAAGAGCATGAGCGTGCGGCTTCTCAGACGCGGGGTCAGAATACCTGTGGAGATGTCGGCATCTCCATGGGGCGGGGAAGAACCGATTCTGGCCATCTATGTCTGCGATCTATCCCGCAGCGTCACTCCCCTCCACAGCCCCATGGAGAAGACGGAGGCCTTCAGGATTATTGTGGAGGAGTCCAGTGTTGCCGGTCTGATCATCGTGGACGACAAGTTCAGGTTCGTGTACGTGAATGATAGGTTCGCGCAGATGCTGGGAGTCACCCCACTGACACTTATTGGCAGAGACTTCAGAGACTACGTTCATCCCGATGACATCGGGCTCGTTGCTGGGAGATATGTGGCTCGCCAACAGGGAATGCGTGTACCTCCGGTCTACGAGTTCAGGGCAATCCACTCGTCTGGGAAGATCATCGTCCTGCGTATTCACAGCACGACGATGATGGGTCGTGATGGTCGGACCTACACCGTGGCCCATGTGATCGATGTCACAGATGAGGTCGTCAGCCGCCAGCTGCTTGAGGAGAGCGAGCGCAAGTACAGAGTTCTCATCGAGACCGCCACTTCGGGAATCTCTGTTGACGACCCGGAGGGAAAAATAGTACTTGTCAACAGCGCGCTGTGCGCAATGCTGGGGTATCGTGATGAGCGGGAACTGATTGGACAGCCGATCACGAAGATACTTCACGGCTGGACACAGGAGAACATCGAGGAGACTCTCCGTCGGAGGATGTCCGGGCTCTCCGAGCAATACGAGGCGAAACTGAAGACACGAACGGGCGAGACCATTCCTGTTGTCGTGTCTGCCTCTCCGCTGTACGACAGCGAGGGAAGATACGCGGGCAGTGTGGCGGTCTTCACCAATATATCTGCACTCAAAGAGGCGGAGGCAGAGGTGCGTTTTCTCCTCGATCTTCTCATGCATGATGTGAGTAATCAACTGCAGCTGGTTCTTGCAGGGACTGACCTGCTCGACATGGCCAAGACGGAAGAAGACCAGCAGGCCGCCTGTCGATACATCCACGACGGCGTTGCCCGTTGTCTTGAGATAATCTCGAAGGTGCGCCGGGCAGAGGAGACCAAAGTGGAACCACCGCGCCCTGTCAATCTATCTGAGGTGCTGCTTCAGGAGTGCGAACTTCTTGAGCGCCAGTTGGGTGTTCGACCCATGCTTGAGGGAATTCCGACATCTGTCATGGTGCGGGCGGACAGTGCCCTCGGCTATCTCCTCAGAAACGTGCTTGAGAATGCAGTGAAGCATAATCCAAAGGATGAGAAGATGGTCTGGGTCACAGGCAGACGACTAGAGTCGACGTTCGAGGTATGTATCGCGGACAATGGTCCAGGTCTCTCGGACACAAAAAAGCGACAACTGTTTGATCCCGGTCGCCGATTTGGCGGAGTGGGCCTCCATCTGGTCACGAAGATGGCACGCAAGTACGGCGGAACGGTCACGGTGGAGGACAGGGTGCGCGGTGACCCCTCACAGGGTCTCAAGGTATGCATCGGCTTTCCA
>CAZSTY010000294.1:0-2307 GCA_964609885.1 uncultured archaeon | reverse complement strand
TGCACACCTCGGTCAGAACATGGACTACCCGTGGCTAATGAACTCTTTCAAATGTAAGTAGGACCACCAACAGAAAAGTAGAGAGTGAGATGCCGGCGGCATGCCAGCATCCCTAGCGCGTGGTGGTTACTCCTTCTTGGAGAGGAACTCGTGAATGCTCCGGGCGGCCCGCTTCCCAGCACCCATTGCGCTGATGACTGTGGCCGCGCCGGTCACAATGTCCCCACCGGCGAAGATTCTGGGTCGTGAAGTCCTACCGGTCTCTTCGTCGACCACGATTGTTCCCCACTTCGTCAACTCAAGACCGGGAGTAGTCTGCGTCACTATTGGATTCGGTGAGTTTCCAATGGCTACGATCACCGTGTCAGCGTCGATGACGAACTCAGAGTTCGGTATCGGGACCGGTCGTCTTCTCCCGGACTCGTCAGGCTCCCCGAGTTCCATGCGGATGCATGTCATGCCCACAACTGCACCCTTGTCGTCACCAAGAATCTCGACAGGATTGGTCAGAAGCTGGAACTTGATACCCTCTTCCTCGGCATGGTGGATCTCCTCAAGACGAGCAGGCATCTCCTTTCTGGAGCGTCGGTACACTATATAGACCTCCTCAGCGCCCAGCCTCTTGGCCGTGCGTGCAGCGTCCATGGCAACGTTTCCACCACCAATCACAATGACACGATTCCCAACTCGGACAGGCGTGTCGTACTCGGGGAACTTGTAGGCCTTCATTAGGTTGACACGAGTCAGGAATTCATTGGCCGAGTAGACATTGACGAGGTTCATGCCAGGTATCCGCATGAAGTTGGGAGCACCAGCACCAGTACCAAGGAACACTGCATCATAACCGTCCTCGTCCAGCAGCTGGTCAACGGTGCGAATCTTGCCGATGACGTAGTTGCACTTGATCTCGACTCCGAGCTTCTTGAGATACTCGACCTCCTTGGCCACAATCTCCTTCGGCAATCGGAACTCGGGAATGCCGTACACGAGGACGCCACCGGGCTTGTGGAACGCCTCGAATATCGTCACCTCATATCCCAACTTCGCAAGATCGCCAGCGCATGTTAGACCCGCAGGACCGGAGCCAACCACCGCGACCCGCTTACCGTTCTTGGGCAAGATCTCGGGGAGCTCCTCGCCGTGTTCCCTCGCATAGTCAGCCACAAAACGCTCAAGACGGCCAATGGCGATGGGCTCGTTTCTGATACCGTAGACGCACTTCGCCTCGCACTGAGTTTCTTGCGGACAGACGCGACCACAGATTGCAGGTAGGCTGTTGGTCTCCTTGATCTTCGCAGCAGCAGCCATGAAGTCGCCCTCGACTATGAGGCGAATGAAGTCCTTGATTGGCACCTCCACGGGGCAACCACTGATACATCGCGGGTTACGGCACTGCAGGCACTTCTTTGCCTCTTCAATGGCCTGCTCGGGTGTATATCCGAGTGCCACCTCATCGAAGTTCTTTATCCGCACCATGGGGTCCTGCTCGGGCATTGGGACCTTCTTTGTCGGCGGTTTGCGCTGCCTCTTAGGCTTCTTCTCTTCAGACATTAGGCGCTCCCTCCGTGCTCTTTCTCCCAGAGTTCCAGAGCCAACTGCTCCTGCTCCTTGTAGGCGTTCAGTCTTCCGAGCAACTCGTTGAAATCGACCTGATGGCCGTCAAACTCTGGGCCATCAACACACGCGAACTTCATCTGTCCACCAACGGTCACTCGGCAGGCACCACACATCCCGGTGCCATCCACCATGATGCTGTTCAGACTCACAATGGTCTTGATGCCTGTGGGTTCCGTGGTCTTCGCGACGAACTTCATCATGATGGCGGGTCCCACGGCAAAGACGAGGTCGAGCTTGCGTCCCTGCTGAATCAAATCGCCAAGGACTGTGGTGACAAAACCGTGGACACCACACGAGCCGTCGTCTGTGGTCTCGTAGAACTCGTCGCTGATCTCTTGCATCTCCTTTCTGTAAATCAGCAAGTCCATAGTTCGGGCACCGTTGATTGTTATGAGGTAGTTACCAGCCTCCTTGAACGCCCGAGCGACAGGGTAGGCAATCGCCGTTCCACACCCGCCGCCGATGACGCAGACGGTGCCATACTTCTCGATGTGCGTAGGACGACCGAGCGGACCTACGAAGTCCAGAATGTAGTCGCCCTCGTTGAGGGTCCCCAGCAGTTTGGTGGACTTGCCAACCTCCTGAAAGACGATTGTCACTGTTCCCTTCTCTCTGTCGAAGTCTGCGATGGTCAGCGGAACTAGTTCCTCACCGAATTTTCCCCTCGTTTCTCCCCTCCGCACTCAGATG
>CAZSTY010000293.1:0-2316 GCA_964609885.1 uncultured archaeon | reverse complement strand
CTGAGTGGCGGCATGAGGCGCAGGGTGAACATAGCGTGTGGAATTGTCCACAATCCCGAAGTCGTCTTTCTCGATGAGCCTACTGTGGGTCTGGACCCCAATAGCCGTCTGAGTCTCTGGAGATTGATCAGACAACTCAATGATGCTGGAAAGACTGTCATTCTCACTACTCACTTGATGGACGAGGCTGAGGAACTGTGTGATCGAGTGGCCATCATGGACCGTGGCCGCGTGGTCGCTCTGGACACCCCTGAGAGGCTGATGGACCGCGTGGAAGCCAGAGAGGCGATCGAGGTGGTAGTGCAAGAGCAATCTGAGGAGTATGCGGCCGCTGTCAAGAGATTGGATGAGGTGAGAAAGGTAACCTTGGAAACCTCCGAGGCCGAGTCCACACTGACGTATCGGATACTGGTAGAACATGCCGAAACAGCGTTACCGGACATTGTCAGCGCAGCCCGGGAAGTGGGCGTTCGAATACGGGAGGTGCGTGTGACCACACCATCCCTCGCAGATGTCTTTCTTGAGTTTACAGGGCGTACGCTTGCTGAGGCTGAGCTAGAAGGAGCGGCTGGCGCCGAGTAGGCCGGAGCGGAGATGGCATAAGATGAAGGATGTGCGACTCTTTCTCATTCAGACATTCTACTACTCTAAGAAGTCGTTCAAGCGATTGACCCGGAACAGGGGAGCGATGTTCTTCGTATTCCTGTTCCCTGTGGTGATGTTGCTATTGCTGGGTTGGGTGTTCGGTGGCGAAGGCGGTGGAAGCAGTGTCGGCAGTATCACCGTCGGAGTCGTCAACCTCGATGGGCAACCCACGCTTGTGAACGGCACAGAGATGACCAATAGCACTCTGGGCGATCTCTTTGTAGATGTTCTGAAGAGTACAAATTTCACAACGGTTCGGGTTTCCGCCGTTGGAAACACTGAGACCAATGGCACCGCAATGTATCTGCTGAGTCATAGAGAGATAGACGCGTTCCTTGTGATACCAGAGAACTTCACAGAATGTCTGTCATCACAGTACCGGTTTGATGTGGGAGATGGGTCAACGGTCCCACTGCCGATAAGTCCTGTGGTGCGAATCGTTGTGGATCCCACGGATCCTATGGCCTCACAGGTCGTGAAACAGGCCCTGCTTGGAGTGGTAAACGGGTTTTCGGAGGAGTATCAAGACCGCATCATCGATATGACCTCCACGGGCGACCCTGTGCAGTCCGCGTATATGCAGTTCCTTGCGCATCCCGTCAGGGCCACTGCTGAGGACGCCGACATCACAGTTGTGCAGATGTCGTGGATTAACTTCATGGTACCCGGGACGCTGGGCATAGTGATACTGTGGGCTGGACTGAGCAACTCGGCTCGGTCTCTCGCTCAAGAACGTGACAGGGGCACCCTCAATCGTTTGATGGTGGCGCCAGTGTCGCCAGCGGCGCTCCTTGTGGGAGAGTATCTCTACACCCTCGTGGTGATACTCCTCTCAGCGGCCCTTGCTCTCGTGACCGGTGTGATTGCCTTTGATGTGTCGCTCAACTGGGACATTGCGGCCCTTCTTGTGCTGACGGTGCTAGTGTCAATGAGCGCCGTTGGACCGGGTCTCATCATCACAAGTCTTGCGAAGAATGCCGAGGCGGCCGGTTCAATCCAGACCGTAGTAGCAATCCCGTTGCAGTTCTTCACTGGCAGCTTCTTTCCGCTCTTCATGCTACCGCCCGCTGGGCAAGCGTTCGCTCTGGCACTGCCATACACTCAGTACTCCATGGCCGTGACCGATATCATGGTCAGGGGACTGCGGCTAGCGGATGTGGGATTCGCCCTGTTGTATATCACTGTCGTTGGAGTGGTACTCATGGTGATTGGCGTGTTTACGTACTATCGTGCCCTGCGCAGAATATGAGCAGCAATCACTCGCATGGCGGTCCAGAGTCGCGGTGAGACCCGCGTGATCACGGTCACTAGGTGGTGAGTCTTTGCTCGGAGAAGCAAGAAGCAGGATTTTCTGCGGACAGCGAGCTATTCTAATCGTTAGTGGGTTACGCGGCTGGAACTACTTAAGTACTGACGCCGACATTTCAGAGAGCAGCATCGCGTTAGAGCGAATGCGAAAAAGCGCGTGGAGGAAAGGAACTTGGCTAGCAACAAGACTCTGGCCATAGTGGTCATAGTAATCCTAGCCATTGCGGGCGTGGGCGTGTGGTACTTTACCGCAGGCCCTGCTCCGACCGAGAATGGCATCGTCATGGGAACGACAGACTCGGTGGAGTCAAGCCTCGACAATGAGCAGGAGTATAACTACTTAGGTTGGGAGATAATTACATC
>CAZSTY010000292.1:0-2316 GCA_964609885.1 uncultured archaeon | reverse complement strand
CAACGCATACGAAGATGTTGTGGTCCTGAGGGTCCTGAACAAGGACGGGTCGGCCTTGACATCATCCCAGAGGGCCTCAGTGATAGCATACCTCAAGTCGCAGCTCAGTGGAGGGCCTGACGGCTACCCGGTGGGCCCCCACTATGACTTCTATGTTGGCGTCATAAACAAGCCGGGAGAGAGCTCCGCAGACCACGGGTTCTACTGCTCCGAGGCAGTCTGGGCCGGATATCACCATGCCCTTGGAATAGACCTCGACAGCAACTTTGTGAAGGAGATCACAGTCCCATTGTGGCTTCGAATATTCCTGTACGGGGTTCTGGGTGTGTCAGTACCACCGGTGATGCCTTACTTTGGAGTTGCGCCGGACGATCTGCTTCACTCCCAGTACACATCGGTGGTAGCAGGGGAGGTCGGGTCGGAGAGGTGGAATCCAAGTTCAAGTCAGTACCGTGTAACGACCTATGTGGAGAAGGTCTACTTCAATGACGACTACGACAGCGGCCTCGCGGGTGCGGGCGAGATCTACCTAGTCACGAAGACGGGCGACCACGACTATTCCACTGAGAAGGCCTTTCCCGGGTCTGGTAAGATTGGCGACGCACCGGATGTGGTGTACGTTCGTGATGGCCCCGGCTATGTGACTTTCAGGGCCACATCGTACGCACTGGTCGGCTACAATCGCCATGTCGTGGTGAATGTCCAAGCTTGGGAGCACGATACGTTTTCAAACACTGCCTATCCGTCGATGCGCATGGAGTTCGACACCTCTGTCTGGCACGCGTATATCGGCACCGGCTGGCACTACTTCGTGAAACACACTTCCGACTGTACGTATTATGTCAGGGTACGGTTTGATCTGCTGGGCGACGATGCTGCCAGTGGTGGCACCGGAGGTGGCGGTGGCGGCGGGAGTGGAGGCGGTGGTGATACAACCGTAGGTCCGCCAGCCCTCTCACCATAGTCGGCTATGGCGTCGTGGAGCGAACTGTTCTCCACGGCGCTCCGCCTACTCTTTCTTGTCCTATACCGCCTTCATTTGGTGTGGTATCTCTGTGGGTTTCTCTTGTCGAAATGTTTCGGTTTGTCTTCAAGTTCGCCGCATCGAGTGAGCGAGACCGATCCAGTGCCGATGCACACAGTGTGGTATTCGGCATCTTGGCCACAGTCAAGCGCCGTCATGCCTCTTGATCCATTGTAGAAACGTGACATATTGTATCTTGAGATTGTCCCTCTCTACGACCTCTTCGGTGTCCCATGTAATCACTGTGAGGTTCTTGCATCCGAGCTCTCTTGACGCTCGCACCAACCCCTGCTCCTTTCTTTGCCTCGTCTTTCCATCGGTAGCGTCGTAGCACACTTGAACTAGGGTTTCCACTCCTCTGCGGCCCTCAACGACGAAGTCCACCTCGCGACCATGCTGGCCCTGCCAGTAGTAGACGCGCTGGGAGGTTAACAGGTGCTGCTTGTAAAGATGGATGGCTACGAGAGACTCGAACCTGTGCGTCAAAGACTCGGCGACGGACAAGAACGGCTGGAACAGGCCGACATCCACAGGGTACACTTTGCGGGGCATCTGAACGATGCCTCTGGCTGACCTTGAGTAGCGTGGCACTGTGACGATCATGCAGGCCTCTTGAAATTGGCTCATCAGTTCGGCCGGTGTCTTCTTGCTCTCGTCCACTCCCACGCTCTTGAGGAACTTTGCAGTCTTCGAGATTGAGAAGATCTGTGCCAAGTTCCTCATGACCCAGTTTCTGAAGATCTTTGCCCCCTCGATGTCGCGTAGCCTGAATCGCTAAGCGATGTCCCGGAAGAAGATAGTGTCCACGTACGACTCCAACAGGTCTCTCTTGATAGAGAAGAGGTAGACTCGTGGGAAACCGCCCTACCCCAAGTACTTGTGAAGGACGGCAAGAGCCCGCCGGCCAGTCGCCCCCTCGTATTGCAACACCTCGCTGGGACTGAATGGGAAAAAGACCCGTGTGATGCTCCTTCCCCGCAGTTGTGCGGCAATCTCGCGGCTCAGGAGGCGAGAGCTGGAACCGGACACGAAGATGGGGAATCGGCCCATGTTGTGTAGACCACGCAACCACGATGACCAGTCGTCAATCGACTGTACCTCATCAAGAAAGAGCACTCCGCGGTCCGGCAATAGATCATTAAGAACGTGGATGAGCTCCGAGTGCTCGACCCGACACATGGGGTCCTCGAAATCAACGTATACCATGTCGTCCTTTCCAAAATTCCTCGTCAGATCCTCCGATATTTGAAACATGAAGAACGTCTTCCCGGCCCTCCGCGGGCCGATCATGT
>CAZSTY010000291.1:0-2319 GCA_964609885.1 uncultured archaeon | reverse complement strand
CGCGGCCATCATGAACGATCGCGACAGGGCATCCGCACGCTCCGGACTCGGTGCTGTCATGGGCTCGAAGAAACTGAAGGCAATCTGTGTCAGAGGAACCGGGAAGATCGAGGTCGCGGACCCTGACAACTATCTGCGCGTGATGGACGGATTCTACGAGCGGATGCTTGCCAACCCATTCACCCCTGAGAGAGCAAGATACGGGACTACGAACCTCGTTGAACTGATGCACAACATTGGTCGACTCCCCTCCTACAACATGCGACAGGGCGTCTTTGAGGGATACATGAAGATCAGCGGGGAGGTCATCACGGAGAGGTATCTCGTGAAGCCGAGGGCTGACTGGAGCTGCCTTCAGCGTTGCGGCCGCTACACAGCGGTGCGCACGGGACCCTACGCCTACGAGGGAGGCTCTCCTGAGTTCGAGAGCCAGTCCTCACTGGGGTCTAGGTGTGGAAACGACAACGTTGAGTCTGTGCTCTATGCTCACCACCTAGCGAACAAATACGGAATGGACACCATCTCACTGGGCGCTACGATCTCATGGGCGATGGAGGCCTGGGACGAGGGTATTCTCACGGCCGAGGACACCGGTGGCCTCGACCTGAGCTGGGGCAACCACGAGGTGATAGTTCGGCTGACCGAGATGATTGCATTTCGTGAGGGGTTTGGCGATCTTCTCGCAGAGGGTAGCTACAGAGCCGCACGTAGGATTGGACGTGGTAGCGAGAGGTTCGTCATGGCGGTCAAGAAACAGGAGATAGCCGGGCAGGAGCCAAGGGCGCAGAAGTCCATGGGCCTTGCTGCGGTAACTGCTGCAAGAGGAGCCGACCACCTCTATGCATTCCCTGTGCTCGACGAGGCAGGCTTTGATGATGACATAAAGAAGCGGTTCGGCGAACAGTATCTCCCAGAGATGGCCGATCGCCTCAACCCGAAGTACAAGGGCATAATGGTCAAGGAATGCGAGGACTACATGGTGGTTGTGGAGAGCCTCGGGCTCTGTAAGTATGGCACACAGATTCCGCCAGAGTTCTACTACGAGGATGTCGCAGAGGCTCTACGGGTACATAATGGCCTAGCGTTCACGGTGGAAGAGCTCAGGACCATCGGAGAACGGATTGTGAACCTCAACAGGATGTTCAATGTGGCCCGCGGTGTGACACGTCGCGATGACAACTTGCCGGAGCGGCTGACCAAGGAGCCTGCTCCTCTAGGACCTCCAAAAGGGCAGGTCGTCGAGCTGGACGAGATGCTCGATGAGTACTACGAGCAGAGGGGATGGGACCCCGAAACTGGTGTACCGCGTGATGAAACACTTGAGAGGCTGGGTCTCAAGTAGGGAGCGCATCAGACCCAGTCCTCGCCTGGTGTCATCACCTCCATCTCCCCCACTTGAACTGAGAGGTCATGCTCCTCGCAGAAGTTGATGATCTTGACCATCAGCTTCTGGTCCATCTCATCAACGAGCTGGCCCGTCGCCGCCGAACAGCTGACGAGAATTGTACCGTCATCCTCCGATATCACCTCGGCTGTGAACTCGCTACCGAGCACCTCTTTGCCGAGGTTGAGAACTGCAGCACGTATCTCCGCTGCGCCGAGGTGAATCTGGTGTCCATGGCGCGGCTTGAACTTGTACACCCTGCGAGAGTATATCTCAGACACTGTCTGCACCCTCTACGGTGTACTTGCACACACGTTGGTGACCGTGTCGCGGACGCCATCAATGTTCCGAAGCTCATCAACAACAAAGGAGCTCAGTGCCTCAGGTGTCTTGAATGTGCCCTTGATAAGAAGGTCGTATGCCCCGTAGATCAGGTAGGCCTCCTCAACGGGCTCAAAACTGCGAACCTTCTCCAGAATCTCTCGCGCCTTTGCCGAGTCAATCTTTCCCATGATGAAAGCAATAATCATAGCGAACAATCCTCCACATTGGAGACACTAGGACATTCTGGAGCGCCGGGAAATAAAACTATCCTTTTCAGTCGTGCCGCACACTCAGAATGAACACCCTCGGTCGTCAAGATGAACGACAGTGTACGTCCCTTGCATACGAACGTTTTTAGGATTGAGGCGGGTGCCGTACGATGGACCGCGTGGAGGTCCTTACCAGTGACAGCAACAGCTCAGAAGTCGAGGCCCATGACAAAGTCGAAAAGAAGAGGCAGGAGTTTCGAGCCGAGAATTGTGGCATTCTGTTGCAACTGGTGCTCCTATGCGGGTGCGGACCTTGCTGGCACAAGTCGGATGCAGATGCCACCAAACGTGAGGATCATACGCGTCAACTGTACGGGCAGAGTGGATCCCCTCTTCATTCTC
>CAZSTY010000290.1:0-2329 GCA_964609885.1 uncultured archaeon | reverse complement strand
GGTAGGTTTCTGTAGTGCCAAAAGACTTCGCATACCACCTTGTCATTATTGGCAGGCTTACCACCAAGAGAATGATTGCAAGGGGCATGAAGACGATAAATAGAAACCCCGCATCGAGGTCCGTTTCGCCAGCAATGACGAGGTTAGGTACGGCACCCACGATAGAGGGGATGGACGCAAAGTTACACGTGAGGGACTCGCAAACAAGAAACGGCTTAAAGTCGATCTCAAGGGCCTTGCACACTTCGATTGTGAGCGGTGCCATTATGAGCATGGTGGACGTTGTGTCAAAGAACAGCGAGATTGCGAACGTGAATATGACAAAGGTCTTGAACAGTGCCCTGTGGTCGCCTCCGCTCGGCTTGGAGAGTTGTAGGGCGATATATTGAAACATCCCCGACGCTCCCGCAACGCCAACAATGATCATCATTGCAGTCACGAACAATATTGTTGACCAGTCGACATGAAGGGCTAGTTCCTCGAATGTGATGCCTCCCTCTATTCCCATCTCATAACCAATCCAGAGGACTATGCCCACTACAGCCATGCCGAGGAGAGACATTGCCGTGCGGTTGACCTTCTCTGTAGATATGATGGCATAGGTGCCGATGAAGACTACAAGTACCGCAAGGCCAAGGTCATTCATACCGTTGCATCATCCTGTGAAAGCGATGGCTGTACGTGCAGCGCACACCGTGTGTCTCACAACTGAGGCAACGACCACCTCAGAGTACGGCCCCTCATTAATCTGACGAAAACCTTGGCCTATCGGGCGACGACGTATGGCATTCCCTCACAGATATCGCCCGTGACAAACTGCTTCAGCTCAACAACACCGTCGGTTACCTCAATCTCGGCCACCGCCTTCTGAGCTAGAGCCTCGTAGTCACGGTTTCTCGGTCGACCATAGCCAAGCGGCACCGTGATTGCCGTTATTCCATTCACTGTGACGACATTGCGGATATGACTATGGCCGGAGATGCTGAGAATCACTCGGCCGTCCCTGAGAAGTATCTGGCCAGTCTTCACCGACCCCATGTACGCGCTGAAGAAGTCCCAGGGGAGGCGGTTCTTGTACACAGTGAGTTCGCGAAAGGGGAGATGATGCGACACATACACTATGTGCCTCACCTGTTTGGGCAACGTAGATAGGTCGTACTCCAGCTTCCGGTTGAACAGGTCTGTGGCCTCCTCGTCAGTAAAGTCCCAGTCGACATTGAAGACATCGAACCAGGTGGCCCCACGATACTCCTTTCGCCTGTAGTTCTCCTCCGGGATTTTCAGCTCGGGCCTTGCGAAAGAGTAGTCCGCCCAGCCCATGCTTCCGACGAACCCAAGACTGTCACATACGTAAGGTTCGTCTGGTAGATAGTGAAAGCCTGCATCGTGGCAGGCCTCTCCAATGAGCCGCGAGTACTTCTCCAGCGATCCTATTCCCTTCTCCTCCTCGAACCATATATCGTGGTTTCCCGGCACGTAGAGGTTGGTGGCATGGTCCAGTTTGAGTTCGGCAAGGGCGGCCCGCAGAGTATTGATTCTATTGCTGACATCACCCGCTATCACAAAGACATCGGGGTTCATGGTTTCTGCCTGTTTCTTGATTGCCTCGATGAGCGGAGCGTCTGCTCCGTTCGGCTGAACATGGATATCTGAGACCGCGGCAATCTTCATAATGGCTCACCGAGTGCAGACCGCGGGATGGCTGAGGCGGTCACGATTATTAAGTTAGCGAGTGACGAGTGCGCTGGACACATATCCGAACCTTGATATTTTCTGGGGCCTGACTCTTCTTCTATCATGTCATGGTGATGTCATATGGCGAATCGGATCGAAGCACAGGCGCCGCCCGCGGCGGACACCTCCGAAGTCAAGGCCGTCAGGGATCCTGCAGAGATAGCCGACACGTACGCACTGTACTTGGATGACGAGTCCCACTCTTTCGATGGGCGGGCTGATGAGATACTCTTCCCAACGACAGAAGGTGAACTGGCCGCTCTTCTCAAGCAGGCACACGCCAAGGATGTTCCTGTGACCATTCAGGGTAGTAGAACAGGGCTCACAGGTGCTGCAGTGCCTCTGGGTGGCATTGTCATCAATGTGGAAAAGATGAACCGCCTTCTCTATATGGACTACGAGGAGTCGCGCGGTGTGTATACAATCGCCGCCGAGCCCGGTGTCCTGCTGGAAGACCTTGTGAAGGCCGTGACCACGAAGAGCCTAGACGAGCTAAGAGGACGCGGTACGCCGGATCAGCAGGCAGTGTTAGAACGTTTTCTCAAGGAGCCTACAGACTACACCTTCCCAGTAGACCCCACCGAAACCAGCGCAT
>CAZSTY010000289.1:0-2345 GCA_964609885.1 uncultured archaeon | reverse complement strand
CCAAGACGGGAGAGGTTCTGTACTTCGCGGGCTGCACATCAGCTCTCAGGCTGCCACAGGTGGCTATCGACGCCGTACGCATCCTGAAGAAAGCGGGAGTGAACTTTGCTGTAATGGAGAACGAGCCTTGCTGTGGGTCTGTCATGCTACGCACGGGCAGATACGAGGATGCCGTCGAGAACGCGAGAGAGGTCGCCAAGAGAATCGCATCTACAGGGGCAAAGAGAGTAGTGGTGACATGCGCCGGCTGCTACAAGACTCTGAAACAGGACTACGCAGAGATGGGCATCGATGTGCCGGAGATTGTTCCGATGGCAGAGTTCGCCAAGGAACTGATTGCCCAAGGGAAAATCAATCTTTCAGGAAACACTGAACAGTTGGTGGTCACCTATCATGATCCGTGTCACCTCGGGCGCGAGATGGGCGTGTTCGACAGCCCCAGAGAGGTCGTTGAGAGTGTGCCAGGAGTCACTCTTGTGGAGATGGAAACCAACAGAGAGAAAGCCATGTGCTGCGGCGCCGGGGGCGGTCTGCGTTCGTTCGACGGCGACCTTGCCAAGAAGATAGCTGCGGACCGTGTCAGAGATGCCTGTGCCGTGGGCGCAAAGACGATTGTCACCGCTTGTCCGTTCTGTGAACACAACCTTGCTGCTGGCGCAAAGATAGCAGATGAAGACGTGGAAGTAGTCGACATCGTCAATCTACTGGCACGTTCAATGAAGGAATAGGTCAGATTGGGTAGAAAAAGGAGAACAGGTCCCGGGAACCGCTAGGTTCCCGGAGAACCTCAGGTTCTTAGTATCGTCTTCTTCGCCCGCGTGTCCGGCGGTCTCTATCGCCTCGCTGGCTTCGCCAACTGCGCGAGCCTCCATACCCACCGCCGTACGAGTCGCGTCCGCCTTGGTAGTAGTGACGCCGCTCAGGGCGTTCATGTTCTGCCTCAGACATGTCGACCTCTGTATTGACGGTTTCTATTGGCTCGTCGGACTCCGAGATCACGCCGTATCGCCCGATATTCAGGCGAAGATGACCTTGGAATAGAGTGGTATAGCCGTTCTCAAGTTGGTAGGTCTTGTCACTCTCGAGTTTCTCGATTGAGTCATCCCACAGGGGCATGGTGACAATGCCTGTGCTGTCACCCACCACGGCATCCATGACGCGATGGGTACTGCCATCCTTTCTGGAGGCAACCTCACGAGCCTCACCCTTCTCAAGGACCTTGAAACGAATGGTGAGGTTCTTCATTCTCGGTTTCAGTTCGGAAACAGTAGCCACAACTGGCTCTCTTGACTCACTCATGGTTTTTCACGTTGATGCGGTAAGATAGCTAGGCTGGGGAAAACGAGTCACGCCGATCGGAGTTATGAGCTCGAACAGCTGACGGGTATATTCCGACAGCCACGCCTACATCAAGAGGGGTTGACATTCGCTTTAAGGTTATGGGAAACAATGCAAAGAACTCTCGTCCAAAAGCTAGAAGGTGGACGATGACGAACCCACGAATCTTGCCCACAGGCTTTTGGACTCGTCTTCATACATTTGATGAACGTGACTTTCCTCCACACCTCGCGCTTGACGCACCTCTCTCTGAACCCCTTGGGTGAGAGCCGAATCTCCATCCACAGCGGACATTCGGATCGGTGCACGAGTCACGACGGTCGTGACCACCACCCTGACAAGGTCACGACACATGCGGTTCGTCACCGTCCAAGTCTTACATTCGGTCCCAAACAAGATAAGCATTGCGAACGATGGAACCGGTGCGTTCGACTGTGCACAGGGCCTCGTATGGGAGAGTGGCTCACAAACACTATTCTATGGCCATAGAACTTATAAGGTTGCCAGAGGATGCGACTGTGGGTTGAATAGAACAGAGGTGAACCCATTGGATGAGATCAAGGTAGCCCTCATTGGAATAGGGAACTGCGCCAGCGCGCTCGTTCAAGGAGTGGAATACTACAAGGACGCAAAGATGAATGGGGACCTCATTGGTCTTAGTCACCCCGACTTCGCAGGTTTCCATGTTCGTGACATCAAGTTTGTGGCCGCCTTCGATGTCGTGGACACGAAGGTCGGAAGGGACTTAGCAGAGGCCATCTTTGCAGAACCGAACAACGTGATGAGGTTCGCCGAGGTACCAAGTACCGGGGTGATCGTTCAGAAGGGGCCGCTACTTGACGGCGTTGACGACAATCTGAGGGCTCTTGTGAAGGTTTCCGACAAGCCCGAAGTGGATGTTGTGAAGGCACTTCGCGATTCTGGCGCAGAGATCGCCATTAACATGATTCCCGGATCCTCTGAACAGGCTACCGCGTTCTATGCCAACGCCTGCTTGGAGGCGGGAG
>CAZSTY010000288.1:0-2361 GCA_964609885.1 uncultured archaeon | reverse complement strand
TGTTGAGTAGGTCCCTGGCTCTCGTGTACTGGTTGTTAGACTCTGTGTCTGTCGGCTGCGGCTTGTTCCTGATGATCCAAGCGATGTTGTACGGCGACATCGACTGAAGCTTGTCAATTTTCTCGCCCTTGATGATGTCGTACGGGGGCGATACAAGCTTGGACAGGTCGCCCGCCTTTGCCTCATTGTACCTGTACGCCCTGAAGGGAATGACGCGTACCATGTATTCTTCACATCCTAGCGACTGTGTGCTGGCCATCTACTCGCTCACGGCCACGGGAGGCCGCTCGATATGCCTTGGATAAGAGTCTTTCTTTTGGTGTGCCGCACAATTCTTGACACACAATCAGGAAACCGATACGATCAATACGCATGTGCGCGTGAACGTCAAACTTAAATCCAAAATATGCACGGCCCGAAGAGCCTAGAACGCTGACTGGGGTATCAGCTTGGAATTCTGTGAGAAGTGCGGGGCGCTCATGCTGCCTCAGAGAAAGGACGGCAAGGTCATCCTGAAGTGCCGAGAATGTGGTCACGAGAGACCCCTCGACAAGAAGGATGAGGATTACCGTGTGGAGTTCAAGATACAGCACTCCCCGCGTGAGAAGATAGTCATAGTCGAGGGAGAAGAGAAGCGCTATGAAGAGTTGTCGGAGGACGAGCGTCGGGAGCGGAGAAAGCAGATACTGGAGTACCTTCAGTTCGAAGACTCTGACTGACGCTCCTTCCGAACAACCTTTATTATGGCCAGCCTGAAGGTCTTATTGTCAATACGGGGACGCAATTCGGATATCGTTCTCTCACGGGCCACCATCGGTCCGGCAAGCACGTTGATAGGAGGAAGCCCCTTGAAAGTCAACCTCGTCTATGATGTGAAGAGTTTTGTGCTGGAGAATGGAAATGTGTTAGACAAGCTGCGGATTGCAGCTGCAGGTTACGAGATTCCTGAAGAAACAACCCGAGAACTAATCGCCATAGTCCGTGCAATAATGAATGAAGATGGGGGAGTTCCCTTTGATGTCAAGCCGGGTGCTCCAAGTTCTGCAAAGACCACAGCCGAGATCCTCACTCTCTTGATTCAGCTCGGTTGGGATGTGGGCAATCTCGTTGACCGAATGGTGAAATTCCTCGTTTCTCGCCAGAAGAACGACGGCGGTTTCGCTGAGACCATGAATCTCAATTCCTACATCGAAGACAAGTTCGGTGCGACCGAAGGCCGTGAGTGGTACCCCGTCGGCAAGAGTATCACGTGGCTCACCGGAAAGGCATTGGAGGCCCTCTGCCTCGCAAAGTACGAGGACGAGGAACGCCCAAGGCGGGCGAGAGACTTCCTTCTGTACAATCAATATGAGGACGGACACTGGCCCGACTATGTGGGGCATGCAGAGTCTGACCCCTTGGGTACGGGCAACATCCTTCCCGCGTTAAGGGCGGTGGGAGTCAGCGAGGACAACGAAGTCTACGTCAATGGGCGGGCAGCCCTCTTTCAGCACCTCAAGCACTCCATTGAGAGTGGCTTCACATTTGACATGGTCGATCTTGCGGCCGTGGTGCCGCCCAAGACAGACCTAGAACGTGAGATCGTGGTGCAGGGGATCGAGCTGATTGTCAGAACGCAGCGAAGCGACGGCGGCTGGTGCGTGGTCGGCTCTAAGAAGAGCAATCCTGACCTCTCTGCTCAGCTCGCCCTTGTAGTGAAGAGATGTGCTGAGACCGTATGAGATGACTCGTGATGGTCGCAACACCGTCCGACGCACATGTGGCCGTAGTGGAACGCGGTGGGCTGTACGTGGCAGGTGTATTCACATCCCGCGGACTCTTCGCCACATCGGTGCCTAGACGGAGCCGCGAAGAGGCTCTCACTGCGGTTGGCGGGCAGAACTTGCCTGAGGGCACCAGTTCGAGCGATCTCGCGGTACTTGAGGCGGTACTTGATGTCTTCGAGGGGCGACCTGTTGACCTCTCATCAATCAGGTTCGATTATTCCGGCCTGACCAAACGCCAGCGGGCAGTGATTGAGGCCACCATGAGAATCCCACGGGGCCAGACGGTCACCTATGGTGAGCTGGCCTCGATGGCAGGGATGCCCAATGCGGCACGTTTCGTGGGGAATGTCATGGCGGCGAATCGCTTCGCTCCGCTTGTTCCATGCCACAGAGTTATATCGGCAAACGGTCTCGGCGGTTATGGTCTCGGAATTGACACAAAGGTCGCCCTTTTGAAGAAAGAGGGTGCTCTCCACGATTAATGTTCCACAGGATTTATCCGACCCGGCGTGGAGAATATTGTGTTCTGGGGCCAAGGCGAGGAGGATGCCACGATGAACCTGCCAGCCTTGTGCAGCTTCATTCTCTGTGCAGC
>CAZSTY010000287.1:0-2363 GCA_964609885.1 uncultured archaeon | reverse complement strand
GAACTTGCAGTAGAATACCAGCAGAAGTGGGACGCGCTGTTCAAGAACATAGAACTGACACTCATGGATGGCTGCAGAGAAGTCCTGCAAGGCCTTAGGGCTTCAGGATACTCTCTTGCGGTGGTCTCCAACAGATTCGATGATCCGCGGCCAATGCTAGCTAGGGACTCTATCATAGACCTCTTCGATGTGGTCGACTATTCGAATGTCCCGGGCTACAGGAAGCCCGCACCGTTCATGCTATTGAGAGCTGCTGACAAGATGGGCGTGCCACCTGAAACCTGCGTCTATGTTGGAAACACCATTGAGGACGATGTCGTTGCGGCTCAGAGAGCAGGCATGCAACCAGTCCTGATCACTTGGTGCGAGCCAAACCTCCAGAGTTCGGACATTCCAGATGATGTAGTTGTGATCAATCACATCAGAGAGCTGATGAGTATCACCGAGGAAGACTTTCATGAGGATACGCAGTCTGTCTTGTGAGGACTGCAACACTTGAAACCGCCAACCAACGAACTCTCGCAAATCGATTGCGGGAGTGGAGAGTATAGATTCAGAGTCGGTGACAGATTCTACTATCGATTCACCCGGCACGGCTCTGTTGGGATATACGCCGAATTCGAGATCAAGGGGGACGCCGTGAAGTTCGAGAGAGAGATTGCTGAGTATGTCTATCCAGAGCGGGTGAAACAGCCGGGTATCACCGGGGCAGATAAAGAGAGAGTCAAGTGGGTCTTTGAGGCGGTTGCTGCCGGTAAGTCTGTAATTCACGTGATGCATCTATTCAGGGGAAGAATCGAGGAGGAGTGCAACATCGCAATCATAGTTAACGGTTGAGCAGCTGAGGAGAATGTCTGTTGGCGGATAAGGATGTGCGCGCCGAGTTAAGACGGATTAAGAGGAGGACTATGCGCCACATAGGCCAAATCGCCGAGGCATTCGGCACAAAGGGCCTCAAGCAGGAGATTCTTTGACCTCTTCCTCGCGGCCGGTGATCTGGTTTCCCTGACAGAGATAATGGAGATGATGCACTTCTCGAAGGCCTCAGTGTCGCGCGCTGTTCGGGAACTTCAGATGGAGATGCCTCTCATAGAAACCGTCAAGAAGCCGAGTGACCGCGAGAGATACTACAGGATAGGAACAGACTTCGTCGAGTTCCACACATCATTCGTCGAGCGGACTGTGGAGGATGAGGCGGAACCGGCCATCAGGCTTCTGGACAGAGTGATTGCTGGAGTGAGGTCACTTGAGGGAGAAGCGGAGGGCGACGCCGTCAAGGCAGATGTACAGAAAGTGTTGTCCAGATTCATGCGCATTCGTCAGGCGTATGAGAAGTACCTCTGGTTCATGACGGAGATTCAATCCTGTGTGCACAGGTGGATAGAGAGATGGGAGAGTGAACACCGTCACGAATGAGAGGGATGACGGGCACTGCTGGACTTGAGCCCCCCAGATGAACTGTGCTGGGACATGTGACAATATCTATAAGCCACTTACATTTCAGGCCGGCCAAGCGAGCATGCAACACCACATGCATGAGGTAGTTCAACATGGTCAACTTTGAAGAGTCGGATGAAGAGCGAATGTTTCGCGAGGCAGTTCGCGACTTCGCACAGAAGTATGTCGCACCGGTCTGGCAGGACTACGACCGAAACCACGAGATCCCGCGGGACCTCATCAAGAAGATGGCCGAGATGCAGCTCTGGGCCCCCACGGTATCTGAGGAATACGGCGGTGCCGGCATCTCGTGGGTCATGGCCTGCATCGCAGCTGAGGAGCTTGCCCGTGCAGACCTCTCAATCGCACTCCCAGTCATGTACCTTGTCGAGGCCTCTTGGGCCGCCATCTTTGACATGTACGGAACTCATGAGGCGAAGAGCGAGATTCTCCCGCGCGTCACCAAAGGCGATCTGTTCTTTGGTATAGCGACCACAGAGCCCACTGGCGGCTCCGACCTTGTCAACTCGACCAAGACCATCATCAAGCCCAAGGGCGACAACTTTGTCGTCAACGGTGAGAAAGTCTACATCAGCGGAGTCAAGGAATCCGAGAAGTACGGAGGCGTCTACTGGACGCTCGGCAAGGAGGACCCCAAGGGCGATCACAAGTCATTCACTGGCTTCATACTCCCACTCAACCTCGGCGACGGACTCCATCCCGGCATCACAACCACCCTCTTCGAGGATATGGGCCGAATGGGAGTTTCCACTGGTGGCTTCAACATCGAGAATGTCGAGATTCCCAAGCACTACATCATCGGCGAGCGCGGGCGGGGCTTCTATTACGCGATGGAGGGGTTCTCCGCCGCGAGGGTACTTATAGGTGCCACCTGTCTGGGTTCCGCTGAGGGCGCCTTCAACATA
>CAZSTY010000286.1:0-2397 GCA_964609885.1 uncultured archaeon | reverse complement strand
TTCAAGATGGCAATACAAAGCCATAGGGAAAGGGCAGTCGTTCTTGATTGTCCGTTGCGACAAGGGCGTCCACATTGCGAATTGAAGACGTCCTAAAGAATGGTAACGACGACTTGATCATGCTTCGAAGTAGACGCTCCCGGTGTTCCTCACCCATGACCGCCGATACGAGGGCCAGACCCAACCGCCTGCGATCCCTGTAGACTGCAGTGCCGCCCACGGCCTCCCCGTCGAGTGTGATTAGGTATAGCATGGCATCAGCCAGTTCGCCAAAGGACTCCACGCATTCCCGGATCTCGTCCGAGGTGTCAAGCCCGGCACGGGAGCACATCTCGAACCACTTGCTGAACTCCCGAGGGAATAGCCTGCTGTTGTAGATCATGCTCTTTGTCATTCAGGCATTCTCCTTGAAGTATGGAATTATGTCTTGTCCTATACGTCTAATTGCTTCGGACTTGTCCTGCCCGATGGGCGAACCGACCACGAAATGGGTGACCCCTTGTTTCAACAGCTGGTCAATCCGTTCGATGCAGTAGTCACGGTCTCCGGCGATGGCGAAGATCTCAATCATCTCGTCGGTCACAGCATTGCGTGCACCGCGAAAGTCCCCTCGCTCCAACATCTGTGCGACCTTCTCTCGTTCGCCATCCTGCAAGTCGTGTCGCTCAATGACCGCATCAGGAGATCCGGCGACAATGAAGGCGACCACAAGTCGAGTCATCCCCGATAGTGCCTCCTCTCGGTCTTGTCCAATGCTGAAGGCCGCATAAGCGCCGATGTCGAGTTCTGAGATCTGTCTTGGGGTACCGCTAAGACCTCTTTTGATTGATCTGATTGCAGCCTCAAAGTCTTTGGGATGGCTTGCATTGACCAGAATGCCGTCAACGAGTGGTGCCACACTTTTGAGCATCATGGGTCCTTGTGCTCCTGCGTATATCGGAATGTACGGGGCAATCTTGACGCTCTTGCCGTCGCGGCTCACAGTTCTTCCACCGGCGTCTCTGAGCTCCGTCTGTGGTACCATCGAGAGTCTTGCCTGTCTGAATGTGAACACCTTGCCAGACATCGAGAGACGCTCTCCGTTCATTAGCGCCCGCATGCACTTGATGCTCTCCACGACAGTCGTGACTGGTCTGCGCCACTCGAGCCCGAGCGTTTCCAGTGTGACACGGTCTCCTGCTCCCATCCCAACAACCGCCCGGCCTCCCGAGATCTCATTCAGAGTGACTGCGGCTGCTGCTGAAAGAGCCGGACTTGTATGGTAGGGGTTGGTCACGCCAGGTCCTATCTTCACGTGGCTGGTGTTGAGAGCAATTGCGGTCAAAGTGCACCAGAGATTGCGGTTGTTGTAGTGATCAGTGATCCACACGTGGTCAAAACCCACGTTCTCAGCAAGTCGTGACCAGTCAACTATTGTTGACACAGGCTTATCAGGTATGAATTCGATTCCCATGAGGACCATGTCTGCTGGCACCAACCTACCCCTTCCATTACGACTGTGCGGATAAATCATCCCCCACGTGGTCCACTTCTCTCGACTATTCAGAGCGAAGAGATTATGTACCGCACTGCCACCCTGTTTCTCTTGGGGTGTATCGTGAAATCGCTGATTCTCACACGTGACGGCCTCCAGCTGGCCGATACGCCAATGCCTTCGATCATGCCCGGTGAGGTGCGCATTGAGGTTCGTTCTGTGGGTATCTGCACGACAGACATCGCCATCTGGCGCGGTGAGTATGAGGTAGAACTACCACTCATCTTGGGGCATGAGATAACCGGCGTTGTTCATGAGAGCTCGGTTCCGGGACTCGAGCCTGGCACGCCTGTCACGACTGAGATCGATGTGTATTGCGGCCGGTGCTGGTTCTGTCGGCACGGGCAACAGCACCACTGTCCTGAGCGAAAGACGCTCGGTGTAACGACCGACGGCGGTCTTGCGGAGTACGTGAGTGTTCCGAGTGACTTGGTCCATGTATTGCCGCCCTCGGTTGATGCAGTCACAGGGGTGTTTACAGAACCTCTCGCCTCCGCAATCGAAACAGTCCGACGCGCAGAGGCTGAGAAGGACGAGGTTGTTGTGGTCTTGGGAACTGGAAAGATTGGCCTTCTTGTTGCTCAAGCGTATGACGCCTACGGGGCAGAAGTCTACCTAGTCGGGCGCAATCAGTGGAAACTGGGACTTGCTCGCAGGATTGGTCTTCGCTACACAATCAATACAAATGATCGCGACTGGAAAGAGCAGATTCTGGATGTGACTAGCGGCGTGGGCCCGAGAATAGTGGTGGAGGCAACGGGTACTCCTGAGGGAATGGCCATGGCATTGAATCTTGTGCGGCCCGGTGGCACCATAGCTGTGAAGAGTATTCACGGAGCAACGTATCCTGTTTCGGCGGCTGA
>CAZSTY010000285.1:0-2401 GCA_964609885.1 uncultured archaeon | reverse complement strand
GAGAGCTAACAGACAGAGGATATACCGTGGCCACGATTAAGAGTACCAACCAAGATGTGCCACCACCTGACGGTACCGACACTTGGCACCACTGGGAGGCAGGGGCCATACAGACCACACTGCTCGGGCCGTCAACAACCACAATCAGATATCGACGAAGGTGGAATGTGAGAGAAATACTGAAAGCCTGTGACACAGACTTTGTCATAATTGAGGGCATGAAGCATGAGTCATTTCCACGGGTCTGGTGCACTCGCTTGGCAGATCCGACGGAGGAGATGAGTGACATCACACATGTCTTGGCGATCGTGGTTTCAGAAAAGTCGGCCGAGAGCGTTGGGGCCTCTAGGCTGCCGCGTATCCACAGAGATGATATCAAGAAGATAGCGGACTTGGTAGAGCAGCACGCAGCTTCGCTTTCGGCGCACTCCTGATGCTGGCGCACTTCAAAACCTTAATCAAGCACTCGCGTCGCAGCCCGACCCATGACTCGGTCTGGAGGCGCTCTACTTCTAATTGCTCTTTATGCAGTTGGACTTCTCACCGGACTGCCCATAATGACTGGACATCTGCAATATGGTTTCACACCAAGAGCATCTCCAGACTCTCAGAATATCATGAGTGCAACAACCGATGCGAATGCCGCTTGGGACGCCATATATGACGAGGTCAGCCTCACACGGATACGGGGCATTGTGAAGAAGCTGGCACAGGATTACGGCCAGCGCGTCTGGTACCCCCTTGACAAGAAACCTTCTGACACGCTCAGGGATGCCTGGGAGTATGTTGACATTCAGATGAGGCAGGCAACCGGAAGCAAGGTTAGCTTCACAAGGTGGACCGATCAAGAAACCCTCGTTGCAGTGCTGCATGGAGTGACCAACAACAGTGCGCCGATAGTCATAGGGGGAATAGTTGCATCGAGGTACGGGCCAGGGGCGAACGAGTACGGCGCCTCAGTAGCAGCCATCATAGAAACTGCAAGAATACTGTCTACACGTCCACTGACAAATGATGTGATGTTTGTCCTGTCAAATACAATAACCGGAGGGTACGGTTCAGGTGATACAGGAAACGTAGGCCTACGAGCAGTACTCAATCGTCTACAGGAGGAGGGAAGAATCCCAGCGGCAATAATCTGGTTCTCTCGCCTCCTGTATTCCACAACCTCAACACCCGACAATGAGCGGGTTGCTATCGTGTCGGACTACAGCGAGGAGGACTATCTGTCAGTGGACTTCGCAAGTGACATTGCCGTCAGAGCGGCGACTTATTTCGGAAGAAGAATCATGGTCGCAAGAGATGCAGAGGAGGCCCACTGGACAAGGACTGGTGCTTTCGAGGGATATAGAAGAGGCATTCCGAGCCTCGTGATTGAACAGTCGGTTACGACGACACCCCATTTCACAGATGATGATTGGGATCACAGCGGATACGACTACTACCAAGCAGTGGAGGCTGTGGGTGCAGCCTCGTGTCTGGCTTGGTACTTAGGCAATGAGGGCAAGGGATACGCAATCACGCTCTCTGGCGGGATATCCCTGCCGAAACACTATACCCGGAATCGAACGCTGCCTCTGACAGGAACCTCGACCGTAACAGTTTCGATGAAGTGGACAGGGAATACGATTGTTGAGGCGCAGATAGTCTCGCCTGATCTTGAAGTCATACAAACGAGTGTCACCAGTGAGAACAGCCTGAACATAACAGCCCCCGTAGAGAAGCGGGGAAGGTACCATCTCGTCGTGATAAACCATGGCAACGAGACCGCGGTCATTGATTACACGATAATTCACTACCAAGACTTTGACATGGACTCACTTGACGACCTGACGGAGCACAGGTTTCATTCTGATGCCATCTCACCAGACACCGATAACGACGGTCTTAATGATGGTCTGGAGTATGCATACGGAAGCGACCCTAGGAATGTTGATACCGATGGCGATGGTGCACAGGATGGAGCTGAAGTAGATGCTGGCTGTAATCCCATGGTAGTCGATACGGATGGCGACACGTTGCTCGACGGTTACGAACTGTCACACGGACTAGACCCAACGACCAAGGACACTGACGGGGACGGGTTGGATGACAACGTCGAACTAAGTATGAATCTCGACCCCACGAACGAGGACACAGACGGTGATGGCCTCATCGACTCGCTGGAGGTTGAGTATAACACGGACGGACTCGATCCCGATACAGATGATGATGGCCTCAATGATTTGTTTGAAGTGATGAACGGGCTCGACCCCACGAGAGTGGACACGGATGGGGACGGGCTCGAAGACTACTACGAAGTTGAACATGGGTATTTGCCCTTTAGCAACGATACTGACGGGGACTGGATTCCGGACTCTGTCGACTGGGCACCCGCTGTCCACTGGATATATGATGCACC
>CAZSTY010000284.1:0-2414 GCA_964609885.1 uncultured archaeon | reverse complement strand
CAGTACAAAGAGTTGGTTACAGAATCGTGCATCTTTTAAGGCGCCGATTCATACGACAAGAGACAGACTAGAGGTGTACTGCATGTCAGATGCAGATGTCAAGTATAGAGAGAGTCTTGTCAAGGCTGCGCTCGGCATCGAAAAGGCAGACCTTGTACTTAGGCACGGCAATGTCATCAATGTGTGTTCGGGTGAGATCGAACACCATGTGGATGTGGCTGTGAAGGGCAAGCACATAGTCCTCGTTGGAGATGCGCGAGACACAATCGGCCCGGACACGAAAGTCGTCGATTGCATTGGGAAATACATCGTTCCTGGCTTGTTCGACGCGCATATGCACTTCGAGAGCTCAATGCTTACGATAACGGAGTTTGCAAAGGCTTCTGTACCAACAGGAACGCTCACACTCTTCGCAGACCCCCATGAGATAGTGAACGCGGTGGGCAAGATTGGCACGATTGCCATGATCGAAGAGCTGCGATCGGCACAGATTCCGCAGAGAGTATTCCTCCTGCCGCCATCACTGACACCCGATTGTCCCGGTCTTGAAACGCCCGGAGTGGAGGTTTCGCGAGAAGACGTACGAGAGCTGCTCGAATACCCCGAGGTCGGAGGCGTCGGCGAGGTCCAAGGCTTCACCAACGTTGATCTCGTCATGAAGCACGCTCCGCACATTCTGCCGCTTGTGATAGATTCCGCAGTTGCAGCCATGGCCAAGGGGAAAATAATCCAAGGCAATGCCCCGTTCTTGTTCGGCCCTCAGCTCGCTGCTCATCTGATTGCGGGCTCGAGCGATTGTCACGAGACGTCGGACGAGGGCGAAGTCATAGAGAAGGTAAGACGTGGCATGTACGTCCTCATGCGCGAGGGGTCGACACAGCATAACCTCAGGGCGTGCCTCCGCGGCATCAAGGAGGCTGGCTTGGGTACGCGGTTCCTAGTCCATTGCACTGACGACATGTGTCCGCCAGACCTTCTTGACCCGAACGTTGGTCACATCAACAACAGCATTCGTGTCACTCTGGAGGAGGGATATGATGTGGTCGAGGCTGTCCAGATGGCCACGATCAATCCCGCCATCCATTACCACCTTGACCGTGAGCTCGGAAGCATCACTCCTGGCAAGATAGCCGACATTGTGGTAGTATCTGACATAACGGTTGACGGTTGGAGGACCACAGACATCGACCAAGTGTACTTCGAGGGAAGGCTCGTTGCCTCCAAGGGCAAGGTCCTCGTCGACATTAAGAGCGACTACGTCTACCCTGACGCCGTCAAGAAGTCTGTGTACATCGAGCCCACGCTGACTGCAGAGACCTTCGACTATCCGGCACCCAAGGGCAAGGATAGTGTCCTCACAAGAGTGGTCGGTCTCATAGAATTCGAGAATCTCTCAGAAGAGCGAGAGATCGAGATGCCCGTCCGGGATGGCAAGGTTCACGTTGACTTGGACAGGGACATCTTGAAGATGGCGGTCGTAGGCCGTTACAAGGCCAGCGCGGGCGAGATTGGCAAGGGTTTCGTACAAGGCTTCGGTATGAAGAGCGGAGCCGTGGCCGAAACGGTGTCTCATGACACGCACAACATCATGGTGATGGGGGCCAGTGAGGCCGATATGGCCCTTGCATGCAACGAGGTGATCAAGATGCAGGGTGGAGTCGCCGTGGTCGACCAAGGAAAGGTTCTGGGAACCATGGCTCTCCCCATTGCGGGTCTCATATCGGAATACGACGTTCAGACCTGTAATGACAAGGTTGACGAGCTCGTCGCTCACATTGAGAAGTTGGGATCTCCTATTCACATGCCCCTGATGCATCTTGCTTTTCTCTCTCTTGCCACAAGCCCATATCTAAAACTGACAACCAAAGGCTACGTAGAGGCCCACAACTACAGAGTCGTGCCCATGTTCGTAGATTGACCTGGAATCTCCGTGCGTCCGGGCCGACCTCCTCTTGCTGGTCCGGACGCACCTCACACTCTTTGTGCAACAATGCTCAGCGTCGCGCATGCTGTGTTCTTCAGTCAACCTTATCAACGGACTAGCACTCGGGCAGAGCGGTGGTCCTGATGAGGATCAAGGCCGTGCTAAGAGACAGCGACATCTTGTCAATGGAGCCCGGTTCCAAGGAGCGCATTGTCGCGACTGCCAACAAGAACAAGGGTCGCATTGTGAACTTTGGCAGCCTGCTCAAGGTGATGGGCCTCAAGTTGAAGGATCGCGTACGAGTACTCGAAATACTTGAGCAGCTGGGCCTAAGCATCTGGCTTGCGAACGAGGGGGACCAGCATGTTATCTTCCTAAGCGATGGCGAGGAACCTGACGAACCGGACTTTCAGGGATATAGATGGTCTTGAGCCGAGTTCTCATGTAGTCGTGTGATTATGCCTGACACGCTCGATGTGTCATTTCCTGC
>CAZSTY010000283.1:0-2415 GCA_964609885.1 uncultured archaeon | reverse complement strand
GCTCGGACTCGGACAATGGTGTCGTTGATCGGCAGCCACACACGGAGAATCTCGTGTCCCCACAAAGCTGTTCGCTCAATGATGCGGCCATGGGCGCCATGAGTGGGAAGATAAATCCAGTCACCCACGGAGGGGGTGTGCTGAGCGTTGAGCTTTGGGTGATGAGTATCGTTGCGCATCATTTCCCGGCATCCCTTTGTTTCTCAACGGAAACGCGCAACCCGCCGATGATGCGAGCGACTTCCTCGGCCTGATGTAATAGTTTATCGAATGTGGCCTTGTCGATGTAGCCAATGTCGTAAGCAACATAGAGCTGGGAACGAACTTCTGCACATGAAGCCTTAGCGGTTGAAAGGAATTGATGGAATTCCGTTCGCCGATTCCGTTCAAATCCTTCTGCAATATTGGACATCACCGACACCGCTGCCCTTTGAATCTGGCCGGAGAGCCCAAAATCTTTGGCAAAAGCTCCTTCCCTTGTAACTTGATAAATCACCTTCGTCAGCTCACGAGCCTTTTGCCAGGCAATAAGATCTTCGAATCGCTCAATCTTTCCCATACTCATCCCTCAACGCTCAAAGCTCAATGCTCCTCTTGGTTTCGCCCCAGAGCGTCTGGGTCTCGATGACCCGGCATAGCTCCCCGTGCTCGGGGCTGTAGAACCAGTTGTCCGGCTCAATCCGCATCATTCTTCATGCTTCCTGTGCCATACTCGCCACAGGCCTTTGGGACAAGCGCTCCATCACCCGTATAGGAACCAACCCTCCGGTACTGAATTCACGCAAGAGTTCTTCAAGAACCTTCTCGTCACTGAGATCAGTTAGTTTCGCCCTCACTCGGCGCAGAGCAGCGGCCGTCTCATTAAATAGGGTCTTCAGTTCCAACGGAGTGACATGGTATAGAGACCTGCCATGAGCAACAGCTTCGTGAGCGACAGTAGTCCGTGGACTTTCGATCACACATAGGATTTTTGTGTTCGCCTCACATGCTTGATTCTCCCGAATCCAGTTCTCGTGGCTTTGCGCTTGCCTGATGTCATTGACTCCAATCGGATGGCCTGGCGTGTGCTCTGATTTTGCTTCGTGTACGACATAGACCGAACTCCCAATGGACCACACGCAATCAGGAGCACCGTCACCCTCAGGCAGTTCCACGTCGAATCCAAGCATTTCGCCAAGGCCCATAAGACCATGATGAAAAGCCTTGTGCTCGGTCGCCTGAAGGTTTTCGGCAACTCGACCGATGTGCTGTTCAAACCGTTTTCCCACAGCACCCCATTCGGCCAGCTGATCTCGAATTGTCTCGACTGCCTTAGCGGTTAACTCGTCAATCTCTGCGCTATCCGTATCAGAGCTTACCGACCTTCCGAGGCGTGCGAACCAACTGACGCCGGTACAACAGCCTGACGCTCGCTTCAGAAAGTCCCGAGCGGTATGCTGATAGCTCACGTCCTTCGTAGCTTCGTAGAGGAGCATGGCGGCTTCCGCTGAAAGGTAGTACCACCAAGCTCGATATGCCTTCGTTTCATCTCCACCAAGAGCATCAGCTACCTTCCGCGCATGCTCAAGCGCAGCTTCGAAGTCGTCGCGCCACATTGCATAAAGGTATGCAACTTCATCAGCCACCACCGAACTAAGTCGTTCTGAAATAGGGTCATCGTGACGCGAAGATCGATCCCGCAGGGCAAGGATCGCCTCCTCCGCACCTTTCCAGTCATCGCCCCTTGAAAGAAACGCTTCCCACAGTTCCTTGAAATCATCGGCACTTTTATCCGTTGAATTCTCTATCCCGAATTCAAGCTCTGCCTGAAGTTCTGGATTCAGAAGCCGACGGTTGTCATTCTTTAGGAGGAAATCAACGAGCCGTCGCCCGATTACAAATACCACGGCATAATCATTATCTGAGCGTGTGCAGCGCCCGACCCCTTGTGTGAATCGCGTTATGACACGATCCCTCAGAAGGGAATACGCTGCGATCCGGGACCAAAGGAATTTTTCCTGTAGGTTTGTTCCACTGGGCAACCCGGCAAGAACAAGCAGGCGACACGCTTCATCGGGCAAATCCAGCCCGTCGTAGCGTGACAGGACAAGAGCTGTCCCATCCTTCTCAAGAAACGGATCGATGCTGTCCTCAATATCCGGGGCCTGTAGAATATCTATTTCTGATTGTCTTATGGCACTGATCAGTCCTCTACTTTCAGGATCGTGTTGGCTGGGAACGAGAATGAGGCTACGATTAAGAGTCTGGACAGCATCTTCCACAACTTTAATCATCTCCTCGCTTGGGAGCGCGAGTTCAGGTATTAGGAACAACCGTCGTCCGCTGCCTCGCTTGTCCCACCCAGGCGGGAGAGGCAATCTCGTGATCGACTTAATACCTGTGATTCGCTCCAACTCCCCACCTGCCCCCAGCGTT
>CAZSTY010000282.1:0-2426 GCA_964609885.1 uncultured archaeon | reverse complement strand
CACATCATTTTCCACTGGTACATCAAGGGAGTGACAGAACGATCGGAGCTCTTTCAATTCCTCGGGGGTGCTCAACTGGCTGTTGCCCCGATTCGGAACAGCATCCAACGGGGGGCAGGAGGCCTCATTCAGGGCCACAAAGACTGGCGCGCCCCCATGCTTCTGTGAGGAAACCCTTCGAGCCAGAAACAGGACCGCGTCTATCACTGACGACGCGTCGTACACCGGCTCAGATGGCTCCGGTATCAACTCATCACGGAGTGCCTGCGCCTCCGATGGTGGACCAAGTACCACAACCATCGTGCGTCCGAGAGCGGACGGGGACACCATCTCCAAGAGCTGAGCCGCGTGGAATCGCTCCTCGGACCTGAGGAGGACTATAGCAGCGTGATGCCCACGCATGAAGGCGGAAACCAGACCCTCCAAACGGTCTTCTATTGGAAGGGACCATAGCTGAAGAACTACGTGACGATCGGCCAACTGGGAGCTCACGACACCAATGCATATCCCGAGGACGGGGTAGAGCTGGTTGGACATGTGCGACCCGGAGGCCATGCTAAGAAACCCTGCCTGAAGCGCGGGGTCCTGCCCCAACACCACGACCTTGAGGACAGATCGTTTTCTCGAACCTCCAGCGGGCGCCCTAGTCACCAATTCCATGAGTCTCCCACTACTACGATTCACAAGATGGCATCACCACAAAGACCGCATGACCCCTTATGACTTGTACGGTGATGTGTGCCGTTCTTTTTTCTGACAGCAAGGTTAAACTACCAATGACACAAGGACAAAACGGGGGTTTCGCCATGGTAAAGATATTCCACGCTTCGGACAACGAGCCCGTGAAACGCGCGGGCTACAGCGCTCAGTACATCGCAGACGTCGTATTTAGAGAGCCTACTGACACAGCAGGATTCATTCTGGTGAGGATTCCAGCGGGCGGCCGGACAAAGGCGCACTATCACTCCAACCTAGAAGAGGTATTCATAGCCATGAACCCCATGAAGCTGGGCGTGGGTACCGAGATCTATGAGATGGAGGAAGGAGACGTCGCCCTTGTCGAACCGGGTGAGGAGCACTGGTTCGAGGCCCCATCCACACATGATGTGACCGTCGTCGCAGTGAAGATGCCTAACCTGAAGGACGACAAGGCCACAAAGTGACTTCTGTCACTCCTCATCATCATCCTCGTCATAATACTCGAAGCTGTCCTCGAGCTCTTCCCTACGGACCACCAGATCGAGGAGGGCAAACATGCGACGCCACTCGTCGTGCCTCCGCCATCGACCAATGACGCCGGCGAGAGTCACCAGCACGAACAGCACGATGCAGACTACGTAGAGCTCTGTCAGCGAGCCAAAGTACGGGGATGATACAGCAATCACAGCTACTGTGATTATTGCGATGATCAGAGGGTTGAGAGCACAGTCGCAAGAGAGCCTGACAGGGGGTTCTCCAACTTCAAAGTCCTCAGGCGTGGAACCAGGCGCGAGGTTCAGGAGGTAGTTGAACAATGCAGCGACCAGTCCCCCCAATGCTATGCCCAACAGGACCAGGGGGTCCATGGAGATTCCCTCGCCGAGGCGGCGTCTACGCCTTGTTCTCAGGGTGAGTCACACGCATGTGGCTGAACCCGTACTCGCCCTCGTAGGTGATCTCTGCATCCTCCCTAGGATAGACGAGCAGCATCACCCGGAACTGCTTGATCACATCTTGCGCCGTGTTCTTCAGCTCGAACTGGCCTCCCACAAGCGCAATCTTGTGACCTGTTCGAAGACCCTTGAGGGCAGGATGATTGTCCACGACTATCCCAACTCGAGCCTGCAGGTGCGTGTTGCGTACTACAAGGACATCGTGGTTCTCAATCTTTTGGAGTGACAGGACATCCATCCAGCCATGAAGCTGCTCGGGCAGCTTGTCCATGGGAACAGGACCGTCCGTCGTCATCTCCGGAATGGGGTCAGGGTTACCCTGAATCTCATTCAGGATTGGCGTCACTTCTGTCGTACTCCACCCATTCTTGACGAAGGTCTTCAGAGCATGTTCGGCAATCCGCTCAAGTGCAGCATTGAACCGATCTCCAGCAGATGCGGAGATTTTGTACAGCATCAGGAAGGACTGCAAGGCGCCCTCCTCCTTGCCGTACGCCACTCCTATCTTGTAGGCATTGGCTGAGAGCTGCCAAGCATTGTCATGTTCCTCGAACTGAATGTAGTACTTGGCAATGTCGTTCAGCATGGCTATTGTTGCACTCGGATATCGCAGACGCGTCTTCCTCAGAGAGAAGCCGCCCATGAACTTGCGAAGGATCTGCATTGTGACGTAGAGACCCTCGGTGGTCTCCTTCATGTGGTCCAAGCCCACACGGTCAAGCATGCCTTCGTACAATGAGTAGAAGTAGTCAATGTCCTCATAGTCCTCTCGTA
>CAZSTY010000281.1:0-2449 GCA_964609885.1 uncultured archaeon | reverse complement strand
CAAAGTACGTGTTTCAACCGGGCTACGCCACCCGATTGATGGTACTTGGTGCCATCCTCGCCGGCGTTGCATATCTGATTATGACATATCTGCTTGGTCTGAAGCTGTATACCTGATCAAGCACAGTTCCCCTCGGCGAGTTCGTCCAAGTCATGAGGTAGTATCTCCACCAACGGCCTCCTGTATGGAAACTATGGCGAGGTTCGGTTCCCGCTTGCGCAGAGTGTCGAGAAGGCCCGCTCCTATTGCAAGCTTCAGCCTCTTCCTCGGATCCGCTGGGTGATCGTCTGTGTACTGCGGCTTGGACCATCTACCTACGACATCACCAAAGTCCATTCCTGCAAGGACAATCGTGGATGCCCCAAATGATGCTGCTATGTAGCATGCTCTATCGCCATCGGTGAAGCCCCCCCACAGATGCACTCTCTTCGTCGGTTGCACCTGTGTTGTTCCAATGACTTTGGTTAGTCTGGGTACAATTGCCTTGATGCTGTTAATATTGTCCCCGTGCGCATGGACAACGGCCAATGTTCCCCTATCGTTGACGTATTCTCGAAGGCCCCCTCGATCCCCATCGAGATCCGTCACAACGATGTCGCATCTGAGTTTCCTTGCACGCAATGCCTCAAGTGCACCGTCTGCAGCAATGATAGTACACCCTTGCATGATTCTCGAGTCAATGATCGTACTGATATCCGTGTCAAGAGAGGGCCCAGCACCAAACACAATGACAGTCCGACCTTGCAGATAAGCTGTCATCTGGCTCACGAGCTCAGTATCATTGTGGCCCAGAGACTGAAGCAGCTCATCCAGAATCTTGGTCGCCTTCATGTCCGCTTGGATGTCAAGGTCTAGGCGTCTGACTATGTCAAGATAGAACGGTCGCCAATCTGCCCACTCCACTGTCATACCCCTTGCTCAGCAGCCCGCTCTTCGAGCAGTTTCTGTAGATTCTCACCAAGATCTGATAGCCCAAAGTACTTCATTACACGTATCTTCTCAGATAGGTGCAAGACCTGCGTTGGCGTTCCCATCAATAACACATCTGTCAATGGAATACTGCAGTCTATTGTGTCATGGTGGTAGGCTGCATCACCCCCAAGCGCAAGCATCTCCTGCTTGAGAATCAATGCTGCTGCAGGCACGACCTCCCTCAGATACACGTTTAGCATGACACCTTTCCTAGCAAGTGATTTCCTGATGGTTTCACCGGTGCCAATATGTTCCAGCAGTGCTTCGACCTCGAATTCTCGCATCCCCTCAAACAGGATTATCCTCTCAGTGGAAACCTCTCGTTCGCGAATTGCCATCGCGATTCTGATTGTGTCTACAGCCTCCCTAATATCGTGAGCTCTAATGATATCTGCACCATTCACTACCGCGATGGCTGTCGCAGCAATGGTCCCGGTGAGCCTCTGGTCAGGGGGCCTTCCTCCAAGAAGTCTTCCTATGAAGGACTTGCGTGAAACACCAACTAGCACGGGATGGCCAAAGAGAGCAAACCTTCTGAGATCTCGCAGAACTCGGACGTCCTCCTCAGGGGGACGGCCAAATCCGATTCCTGGATCGATGATTATCTTTTCCTGAGAGATTCCAGCTTGACGTGCTATTCTCAAGCTGTCTTGCAGTGCATTGACAGTATCGCCAACTGTTGTACATGGTCCACCGCAACTGGCCATTATCACAACTGGGACATCCCACTTGGCAACGACTCGTGCCATTCTTGGATCGTGTTTCATTCCCGAAACATCATTGACAACATCTGCACCTCGATCCAGCGCTGCCTCGGCAACTCGCGCAGACATAGTGTCTATCGAAATCGGGATGTCTGTGACTTCTCTCAATTGGTGCATGGCCGTCGTGACACGTTTAAACTCCTCCTCCTCGCTGACTGGTGGGGTGCCGTATGTATCCGGAGGGGCTGTAGACGCACCTCCAATGTCTAGAATCTCGGCTCCGTTTCTCTCCATCTTCAAGGCCCTCTCGGCTATATGGGCCGGTGATGTGACGGACGTTGAATAGAACGACTCTGGTGAGAGATTGATTATCCCCATTAGTCTAGTTGGATGGCCTCTTCCCACCATCAGATTCCGAATAGATACTCGATATGACCTCAAAGGGGAGCAGCCTCGTTTCGGTGCAGAATGGAAGAACATAAAACCTAGTCGATGGAGGGCCAGACCCGCAGTCCACTGAGGCGAAATGAAATGAATGATCAACTCCTGCGAACTCACCTCTATGATTGGCATCGTTCTCATGGTGACGTGATCGACTTTGCCGGATGGGAGATGCCCGTTCGCTACACGGACATCCGCGAGGAGCACATGGCTGTTCGTGAGGCCGTGGGCATCTTCGATACTACGCATATGTACAGATTCATTATTCAGGGGCCACAGGCTGTAGAGTTTCTTCAGACCGTGACGACGAACAACGTGAGAAAGCTCCGTGT
>CAZSTY010000280.1:0-2468 GCA_964609885.1 uncultured archaeon | reverse complement strand
GGAAGCACCCGGAGAGAGGAAGAGGTCACTTTGAGTTTACCTGCCCAGAGTGTGGCGGGCATGAGCTCGTGCAGGACCTCGAGAAAGGCGAGAAGATCTGTGCCAGCTGTGGTCTTGTCATCAGCGACCACAGGATCGACACGGGCCCCGAGTGGAGAGCATTCACCAGCGACGAGAAGGACGCAAGGTCAAGGACCGGCGCTCCGACCAACTATGCGATTCACGACAAGGGACTCTCCACAATGATTGACTGGCGCGACCACGACTCACAGGGCAAGAAGTTCTCAGCGAAGCGACGCTCAGAGATCTACCGCATGAGAAAGTGGCAGATTCGCACGAGGGTCCACAGCTCCGTCGATAGGAATCTCGCACAGGCCATGTCAGAACTCGACCGGCTCGCGTCACAGCTCGGGCTCTCCAAGAGCATCAAGGAGCTCGCGGCATTACTGTACAGGAAGCTCATCGTGAGAAGGCTTGCCCGCAGCAGGTCAATCGACGCGATGGTCGGTGCGGCCATCTATGCTGCTTGCAGACTGAGAAGGGCTCCACGCTCACTTGAGGAGATTGCACGTCACTCAAGGGTTAGCAAGAAAAAGATTGGACAGCACTACAGGCTGCTCGTGGAGAAGCTCAAGCTACGTATGCCAATCTCAGACCCGGCGAACTACGTACCACGATTCATTACGCAGCTCGGTCTCCCTGGTGAGGTTCAGAAGAAGGTCCTCGAGATTCTCGAACAGGCCAAGAAGAACCGTAGCCTTGTGACAGGCAGAGACCCAAGGGGACTGGCGGCGGCTGCGATCTACATTGCATCAATCCTCACCGACCACAGAGTCACACAGCGTGACATCGCCATGGCTGCCGGAGTCACAGAGGTAACCGTGCGGAACCGCTACAAGGAGCTTGTGCAGAAACTCGGCATCACAATGATGCCGTAGAGATGCAGTGCTACATCCCGGAGGGGCATTTCCCTCCGTTTTCTTGTTTTTCGCGTGCACTACAGAGGTACTATGATTTCGCGGCTAGGCTGTCAACAGAGAAACCGAAACGGTAACGACGATCGCGTGTCTAACAGACATTTCAGGTTCGTGCACATTGAACCGTGAAGTGCTACTCCGCTCTTCGGTCCAACTCATCGAAGAAAGCACGGCACAGGAAAGCGCGGTACTTGAATCCGCCCCAGCCAGAGCGTAGCATGGCACGCTCAACTTCGCCCAGGAGTTCCTCTCTGGTCATCACCCTGAGTGCATGGATCTCATGTGTGTCGATTATGTCAAGGCTGCCCCCAACGGCGTCTGCGAGAAAGACTAATGACCTCCAAGGAATCGTCACGTCCCGACAGCGGACCTCAAGTGTCACGTCAAGGACGAATCTTCTCAATTCGATGTCGAGACCGGTCTCCTCTCTCATCTCTCTCTTGGCTGCTACCTCGAGAGGCTCCCCCGAGTTAGCGCCCCCAGAGGGGGCTCTGAATATCGGAGTGTCTGCGTAGTCATGCTTCTGGATCACCGCGAATCCATCACCATAGCGGATGAAACACGTTATGTCGTGGTGTCGTCCCTTCGCGGCACTGCGTTTCACAAGGTCACACTCGAAGTCGAGAAAGTCGGCCGCGAAATGAAGCCGCCGCGGCTCTCCGTACAGCTGAATCAGCCGTTCAATCTCATGTTCGTCTATGTCGTTCAGTTTCTCTCGCCATGACTGCTGCTTGCAGCCTGCGTATTAGTGTTTACTCGTTAAGAGTCGAGTGTCACCAGTTTTTTACGCACCGGCGTCAAACCAGTCCACGAACGACACTGTGGAGAGTGTGAAGCCGTTGAAGACTCGACACGGAGAGATAGAGTTCGAGGTGGTTACAGGAGACATCACGGAGATTGATGCCGACGCGATAGTCAACGCTGCAAACTCGGACCTCTGGATGGGCTCTGGAGTGGCAGGCGCAATCAAGTCCAAGGGCGGAATCGAGATCGAGAAGGAGGCAATGTCCAAGGGGCCAATCCGTCCAGGTGAGGCGGTAATCACCGCCGCGGGAAGACTGAAGGCACGACATGTCATTCATTGCGCGGGCATGCCGCCTGGGGGAGCAGCCACTTACGAGTACGTGAAGTCATCCGTGGAACATGCAATGCGTCTTGCAGCCGAGAACAACCTCAGACACATCGCGATCCCAGCCATAGGAGCCGGAGTCGGTGGTCTCTCCATGGAGGAGTCGGCGAGAGCCATTGTAGAAGGTATTGCGAAGTATGCCGAGAACCCCGGCTCCGTCCGGAGAGTCATACTGGTCGGATACCGACAGCCAGCGGCTGATGCCTTCGCAGATGCGCTGAAAAACATCACGGGGACTGGCTGATGGAACCGCGAGAATGGACGCTGGGAGATATCGTGGTTCGCCTCCGCCAGGGACCGTTCGATGACTCCGACCTCGACCTGTCGGTAAAGACCGAGGACATCCCTCTTGGCACGAGCCC
>CAZSTY010000279.1:0-2477 GCA_964609885.1 uncultured archaeon | reverse complement strand
CGACACTCTTTGCCGTAATCTTTGTCCTCAACCTCATCATCTTGCTCTCCATTGGCATGAACGGACTGGTGAACGAGGACGCAGTGAGAGAGGACTCGACCCATGCCCATGTTTCCGCCCCCTAGAACGCCAGCATCATGGAGAAACTACAAGTACGAGAGGCTCAATAGGGTGAGGACGGAGATCTGCCTTGAACACGAAAAAGAGAGCCCAAGAGATCATTGATATCCTGAAGCGTGAGTATCCCGACGCACCACAGACCTACTTGCATTTCAACAACGCGTTCGAACTGCTCATAGCTACCATTCTATCAGCTCATACCACCGACAGGAGTGTCAACTCAGTCACACCCGAGCTATTCAAGAGATTCCCCACCCCTCAAGCCTTGGCAGAGGCGCCCCTGGAGGAGATTAAGCGGATCATCCGGCCTGTGGGGACCTATAACAGAAAAGCGGTCTACATCCAAGAGGCCGCGAGGGGAATTGTAGAGCAGTTTGGTGGAGAGGTTCCCAAGACGATAGAGGAACTGTCAACCCTGAAGGGCGTTTCGCGGAAGACAGCAAATGTCGTACTTTCAAGCGCAATGGGAATCGATGAGGGGATTGTCGTTGACACCCATATCGGGAGAGTGACACAGAGGCTGGGCCTCAGCGGTGGCAAGAACCCAAGAGAGATTGAGCAAGACCTCATGCAGATCATTCCCAAGACGGAGTGGAGAGAGTACGCCCGGTTGCTCGGTGCGCACGGCCGGCGGGTCTGCACAGCTCGAAGGCCTCGGTGCGATGAGTGTGCCGTGCAGAGTTACTGTCAATATGCAGCTAGGCACGAGTAAAAGGAGATAAAAGGCGACCGACAGCCTCTCACACGTGGCGTGATCGAAGGGAGAAAGACTGCATGCGAGTTGGAATGGTGAGCAAGTTTCACGCAGCCGACGGACTCTGCGTGCGAGCCAGCTATGTGGCGCGAGGACTGATGGACAGAGGCCATGAGGTCTATGCGTTCACTCAGTCGCCCGATGTGCAGGTCATTCCCCCTGAGAGAGTCCACAGATTCAGAGCAGTTCAGCTCAACCCTCATTTTTCGCTTGATGTGCCTAGTGCACCAAGACTGATTGCAGAGAGAAGCCAAGAACTCGGAATTGAGGTCATTCATGTCCAGATGAACTCTGGCAGCACAGAGGCCATACTTCCACTCTTCAAGAACCATCTTCCTCCGCTCGTCGTCACCTTTCATCTCGCGTATGCGGCGGGCTCGGCACTGTACAGAACTGTGTTCCGAATCGCTTGGGACCTGTCTATTTACGCGGCCAAGCACTATGACCAGATAGTCCTCGTGGATCCCTCCCAAAAGAGGTTCTTCATCAGATATGGTGTCCCACCCGAGAGGCTCACTGTGATAAGGAACGGAGTTGATACCCAGCTATTCAGACCCCCAAAGAAGCGACCTGATGATGGTATTGTGGACTTTGTCTTTGTAGGTAGGCTGAGCCTAGATAAGGGGGTCGATGTCCTGCTTGATGCCTTCAGAAAGTATCATCACGAGAACCCAGACACACGGTTGACGCTGGTTGGCGATGGCATTCTAAAATGGATGATAGAGAATGGCAACGATGACAACGGTTCAATCCATTGGCTGGGAACGATTCCGCATGACCAGGTTCCCGCCATCCTGCAAAGGTCTGATGTGTTTGTCATACCTCAGAACATAGGTGGGCTGGGCCTCAGCGTCCTTGAGGCAATGTCCTGCGGACTGCCTGTCATCACAACTGCCATCGGCGAAACGACGAGGCTACTCGGGGACAACGAGGGGGTCTTGGTCCAACCAAATGATGTTGATGCTGTTGTTGATGCCATGAGGTTTCTTGCCGAAAACGACTCCACGCGTCTGACAATGGGAGAGAGATGCCGCCAGAAGGTAGAACAACATTACTCATGGAATGTACAGTTGGATCTTCTCGAGGGCGTGTACACGAGAGCCTGTTCGTAGTCAAGAAACTTGAAAAGGCTTGGGCGCACGGTGCAGGAGCGTGCGGAGATACATAGTTCTCGCCGCAGGTGAAGAAGGACATGCTTGATCTTCGGTTCGTGAGAGAGAATCCTGAACTGGTCATGGAGAATCTACGAAGGCGGAAAGACGATCGGGTCATCGCCGACTTCAAGCGACTCCTAGAGCTTGATGAGGAGGTCAGAGCCCGAAAGAGGCGAATTCAGGAACTCAGGACAGAGCGAAACAGACTCTCTCGCGAAGTGGGCAGGCTGAAGAAGAGCGGAGGCGACCCATCCGAGATCATTGCGAAAGTCAATGTTGTGAATCAAGAGATTAGGGAGGTCGAGAACGAAACCGCTCGGATTGAGGCAGAACTGAGAAGGCTTCAGATGAGAATACCGAACCTGCTACATGAGAGCGTGCCCTTCGGTGAGGATGAGGAGGATAATCAGGTTGTAAGAGAGTGGGGAGGGCGACCAACCTTTGACTTC
>CAZSTY010000278.1:0-2513 GCA_964609885.1 uncultured archaeon | reverse complement strand
AGTGCATCACTACCGCCGACTTCTTTGCCAACCGCAGCAGATCACTAGTCAGGGTCCAGTCGGAGTACTTGTCGATGATCTGCTGTTCCTTCTCGGGGCCGTGCTTTCCGTAGTCCAACGTGCAGTGTTGTCTCATGTAGATTATGTCCGCATCCTCGATGGCTTCTTCGAGATTGTCGGTCTCTGTAAAGCTGCCGCCGTGCGTTTCTGCATTCACTTTGGCCTGCTGGATGATGTCAGGGTGAAGTGTGAACTCGGGCGGGCGTACGTACGTCACGTCCATGCCGAACCTCGGCATCAGGAGTATGTTCGAGTTTGGCACCGCACACACCCTCAGTGCGTCAGGAGAGTATCCCCACGCCTGCACATACTTGAGATGTTTGGTCTCCTTGAACTTCTCGCGGATGGTCATGAGATCGGCAAGTGCCTGACAGGGGTGATAGACATCGCTCTCCATGCTCACGACGGGGATGGATGCATGTTTTGCGTACTCTCGAATAACCTTCTCCCCCTCACCATACTGCGGGAAGTAGATGCGGATGCCTATGCCGTGACCATAGCGGCTCAACACCTTTGCAGTGTCGGCAATGGCCTCGGGGGCACCCGGGTCACCAGCACGCATCGTCTTGGGGTTAAGATAGTGAGCGTGGCCACCAAGCTGAGTCAGAGCCGCCTCGAACGAGTTCCGTGTTCTCGTCGAACTCGCATAGAACAGCATGAAGAACGTCTTGTTCTTCAAGTAGTCAGTTGCGACGCCGATCCTGAACTTCTGCTTCAAGTCGGCTGCCAGCTCAAGAACTCGCTCGATGTCTTCTACACTCCACTCCTGCAGGCTGAGGAGGTCTCGGCCATTGAAAGGATTCATGTTATCATCTCCTCGTTTCCGTCGACAGGTCCCCGCTTGACCGCTTGGAAACTGTCCAGTCTGATGAGCAGTGACTTGAACGAAGGTTTACTGTTGGGGTTTCATTGCCCTTAGAAAAGCGTTTTGGTATGTTTTGGAGATTCTACGAAAATTGTGTACCCATTTCGAACCGTAACTATGTTGTTGTGCGTCGCTGAAGTAATCGTACAAGTTGTAAGCGAATTTCTTAAAAGGCCGACGAACCCCCGCCTGTACGTGCTCAGAGGTGAAATATCGTGACCAAAATCGGCGTTGTAGCAATCGGAGGAAACTCTCTCATCAAAGACAAGGACCATCGCACCATTCCCGATCAGTATGCGGCAGCAGCCGAAACCTGCAGACACATTGCTGACATGATCCTTGAGGGATGGGACGTTGTAATAACATCCGGAAACGGTCCCCAAGTGGGGTTCATCCTTAGGCGTTCGGAGCTCGCTGCGTCCGAGGTCCACGAGGTGCCGCTTGACTACTGTGGAGCTATGAGTCAGGGGTCAATAGGATACATGATCACAAGAGCCATGAGAAACGAGTTCCACCGCAGAGGCATCGACAAACCAGTTGCTGGCATAGTCACCCAAGTCATAGTCGACCGGAATGATCCTGCCTTCCTTAATCCGACCAAGCCAATCGGGTCCTTCATGGACCAGAAGACCGCGGAAGAGAGGGCCAAGACCCAAGGTTGGCAAGTTGTAGAAGACTCGGGAAGAGGTTGGAGGAGAGTAGTCCCTTCACCGAAGCCAAAGGAGATTGCCGAGATTGATGCAATCCAGACGTTGGTCAACAATGGCGTTGTTGTCTATGCCGTGGGAGGTGGCGGAATCCCCGTTGTAAGAAATGAACAGGGGCTGTTGGAAGGTGTGGCAGCCGTGATAGACAAGGACTATGCCTCCAGCCTTCTAGCGCGCGCCATCGGCGCAGACCTGCTTCTCATCTCTACAGCTGTCGAGTGTGCCTACAGAAACTTTGGCAGACCAGAACAAGAGCCACTGAGGACTATCACTGCGAGCGAAGGTGACCAGTTGATTCGAGAGGGGCACTTCGCAGCCGGGAGCATGCTGCCCAAGATCAGGGCTTCAATCGAGTTTGTCCGTGCGAACGGCGGCATCGCAATCATTACAGATCCACCGAACATCACGAGAGCATTGCGCGACGAAACTGGCACGAGAATCGTTCCAGACTGAACGTGGACGCGAGCAGCATGTTAGCCGAGGACTTATCTATCACGAGCAGCATCAGGAGCCAGATTGATCCCGTAGAGGTGTAGAACGATGTCAAGACCGAAACCGCGGGGCCGACCCAAAGAAAAGATGCAATCACACAAGAAGGGAAACACCGGAACCGAAACCGCGAAGCAGCCCAGTCCTGGGCGGCCTGCGGTCATCATTCTGTCCACGGTGCTCAACGGCATCAGTGCTGTACTGGCCTTTGTCTATCTCACGGCACTCGTGGGTCCATCGGTGATCCTGCTGTCGTTGATATACCTGTGGATTGCAGCCTATACCTACATCCAACGACCAACGGCTTGGATGCTGTCACTGATATTCAATGGCGGCATGGTGGTCTTCTACGCACTAGTCTTCACATTCCTTCCTGCTATCGTTAACGGTGT
>CAZSTY010000277.1:0-2528 GCA_964609885.1 uncultured archaeon | reverse complement strand
AACAGACCACGAGTTCGTCGACAGGGTGAACGTGAGGGAGCCGCTGATGGTCGGACTCTGACTCCCGTAATGGGTCGTCACAAACGTCACGGAGGAAACATCAGAGGTGCCCAGATTGCTACCAGTGTCCTGGTCTGTCACGATGACCGTGACAGTCGTGTCGTAGCCCCAGGGAGTGACGAAATCACCCTGAACGGAGGCTGTGGTGTAGTGTTTCCTGATTGTAATTGTGAAATCGTAGTCCGACGGGTTGTCGTAGTTGCCGGTCATGGTGACTTGGAGAGTGATGGCCTCGTCCCCCACACTCCACGAGTCGGTGTCGAGCTGCACTGTCAGAGAACTCGTAACAGAGGGGCTCTGGCTGCCATAGTGGGTGGTCACAAATGTCACCGATAAAACATCAGAATACGATAGCTCTGTCCCCGTATCCAAGTCCACTACGACTATCGTGACGGTTGTGTCGAAACCCCATGGCGTCGTGAAGTCACCAGTAGCAGACGCAGAGGTGTAGTGATTGCGGATGCTCACATCGAACGAGTAGTCGTCGGGCGTGTAGTAGTAATCGCTTGCCATGACCACACTTAGTGTGACAGTCTTGGTGCCCACCGCCCACGAACTCGTCGGCAGAGTGATGTCGAACGATGTGGCAGGATCCTCAGAGTGCGAGCCACCGGACCATGTGAATGTCATCGATGAAACATCTGCAATGGCGACGGTCTGACCGGTGTCGGTGTCGATTATGGTGACCGTGAGCGATGTGTCAAAGCCATAAGGTGTTGTGAGGTCACCACTCACAGACGCTGTCGTGTAGTGGGCTCGAAGAGTGAAGGTCACGTTAACACTGGCATCATTGACGTAGGCTCCGGACTTGGTCGCATTGAAGATGAACCAGTGGTCACCAATCGAGAGCCCGCCGCTTGAAACTGAGATGTTGTACATCCCATTGCCTTGAGCCACCACGGTGACAGGGGTACCATTGGCAAACGTGATTGTGGCCCCTGTGATGGGGGTGTCGTCAAGGGTGTCGCGAAAGACCAGAGTAGCCGTGAAGTCTTGGCCATACGGGGTGCTTGTCACGTTTAGGTACGTCAGCTCAGTTGGATGATAAAGGTCAAGATAGAATGTCAGTGTTGCATCATTGTAGTAAGGATGAGATGAGTAGACAACAAGGGTCCATCTCTGATTGGTACCCAGATCCGTTGTATTCAGAGCAATGCCATATCTTCCCGTTCCATAGTCATTCAGCGTGACGTTATACTCAGACCCCGAGGCAGACCAGTTCATCTTGACCGTCGCACCGGACACCTTTCCAGACGTGAGGTCATCGGTCAACTCGACCTCCACATAGAGCATCTCACCGGCCGTCCTCACAGACACGCTATCACTTATGGCGTCGCCTGGCGAGATTAGACTTAGCGACGAGTCGTGCTTGACCGTGAACTGGCGCTCATAGAGTCCTGTTCTATTGTCCACACCAGCGCCGGTGTCATTGTAGAACACCCGTGCAGTCCATGCTCCAGCTGCTGCGCCAGTCATGGCCTTCGTGAATGTGTTCTGGAATAGGGTACGTTGCTGTGCGGTTCCCGATGTGACGAAGGATGTGGCGCCGTTCTGGTTCGTGTATTCTGTGGATATCCATGAGGCGGCCTTTGAACCCAGCCCAATCCGTACCTCATCAATGCGGCCGTCGAAGAAACCACTCCCAGATGGAATCTCATTTGTGTCGGCTTCACCGCCACCAATCCCCCACGCACCCGAGAAACTCAAGTTGCCAGCTGATAGCGTACCGACAGTTGTTCCGGAGGTCACGTCGTTGCCGTTGATGAAGATCTTGCTCTTTGAAGTGTCCGAGGAGTTGAAGTAGACTGTGAAGTAGTACCATCCGGCACTCCAAGAAGTGGTGCTTGTCCAGACATACCGAGTGGCACCGCTGTTCTCCACCTTGAACACCATCGAGCCGTCTGGAACGCCGACGCCGTAGTCTGTACCCACGAGAGCGACATGCATATTGTTGCTCGCTGTCAGATACTTCTCCACCAATATCATGGTCTTTGGCGATGATGAACCGAAGGCACTATCAAGCTTGAACCAACCAGAGATCGTGACCGAACCAGAGGGGTTGAGTCCTTCAGTCGAGTTGACTGTGATAAAGTCGTCAGAACCATCAAAGTCCTGCCCGTAGAGTATCTTGGCGTTGACTTGAGAGGTCTCACGCTGGTTCGCGTCGTAGCCGCCGCTTGTGGAGTCATAGAACACTGTGGTGTTTGTTTCGTCAGTGGCACTCTCGTCAAGGTGCCACACTGCCTCGTAGCTATCGGCCCATACTTCATCCGGACGCTCCTGCGGACCCACAATGGGGTTTCCATAATACATCGTAATGGTGGTGTCGGTCGTGCTTGACAGGTTGGCTCTCACCCACGCCAAGAGATGCGCGTGAGTGGAGTTATAGTTTTGTGAGAACAGTTCGAGCTCATGTGCAAGGATGTGGCCATTCTGCACAAATAGGATGTCATCTCCGTCAGTCTGAA
>CAZSTY010000276.1:0-2537 GCA_964609885.1 uncultured archaeon | reverse complement strand
ACAATCTCCATGACCCGTGCGGTTCGCGTTGCATCCACGACTGAGGCAAGCGAGTGATATGGTCGAGAGATTGTCTTCATACCGAGAAGTAGAAGGTCTCGAACCTCGTCCCACACAATGTTGTCGCCCGAACGGCTTGGAATCTCAAACGCGGGCCGTCCCGTCGTCATTGTCTCGTTGAGAATCTCCATAGCTTCTTCGACAAGACGCTCCAAGGTCTCCTCCCTTGTGAGTGCAACAACCTCAACTGTTTCTTGTGTGACCTCACCCGCCTCAATACGCTGTTCTGCCTCGCGCCATTTCCTTCTCAACTCCTTAGCGAGCTTCGTCACTGCCGCGGGCACAGGCAGGCCTGACTCCTTTCGTATGGGTTTCTTGCGCGGATGAACAACGGGCGCCGGCTTTCTCTTTCTTGCGGGTGCTGATGTCTTGGTCTTCTTCGCTCGCTTCTTCGGTGCCACTTTCTCCTTCTCCGTCTTGGTCCTCTCTGTACTCTTAGCCTTCTTGGCTGCAGGCTTGGCTGCTGCTGCTGCCTTCTTGGCAGCTGGTTTTGACTTCGTTTCTCCGGTGATGCTGCTGATCTGAATCTGCTGGACCATCTCCTTGGCAGAGGTGACTATCTCAGATGCGCGCTCGACACTAAGACCACTCACCGCGGCAGCAACCTTGTCGGGTCTGGCCCGTGACAAACGAGCCACAGAGTCGTACCCAGCATCGACCAACCGCGCGGCGAGCTTCTTGCCCACACCCGGAAGACTTGTCAGCGGCGGCCCCGTGACTTCGGGAGGCACCTCCTCAGGCGGAGGTGGAGCCTTCGACTCCTTGAGTTGCTTCTTTGCCGCTGCGATCATCTTTTGTGCGGCATCCTTTGACAGGCCGCTCACCTTCTTGGCAAGGGATGCAGCTCTCGCCTTGGCAATCTTCTCAACGGTGTCGTATCCGGCCTCAATCAGACGCTCACGCGTCTTCTTTCCAACCCCTGGCAGACTTTTGAGTGACTGGCCCTTGCCAGACGACTTTCGCCTTGCAGACTTGGTCGAACGTCCGCTGGACTTCTTGCTCTTGGATGTGCCAGTCTTTGGGACCTTCGTGGATTTCGCAGCCTTGGACGCCTTGGCCGACTTCCTCTTTGTCTTCGTCGTGGGACTCTTGCTCTCAGCAGCGGGCTCAATGACCTCGTCTAGAGTGGCCTGAACAGGCTCTGGCTCCTTCTTCTTTTTCTTCGCCTTCTTCTTCCGGGGGGTCACCTATTCGCCCTCCTTGACGTCGGCCTCGATAGCGCCGGGCTCGCCCAATGGCACGTCAGCGATAAGATCGGTACCCTGTACGTCAGCCTCGGTCTCAACTACGTCCCTCTGCGTTTCAAAGCCCGTGATTGCATCACGCAGCTTCCCTGCGACAATCTCGGGGTCGAACACCTTCTTGCCCTTCGCTGTGTTGACAATGGTCACGAGACTCTGAGCAAACTGATCGGCGTACATGGCGAGTATTCCTGCGCGCTTTGCTTTCCTCCGGGCAGTCTCACGTCGGGTGATGAATCGTCTGAACCTGCGCCCGGCATCTTCGAGGGCCAGCTTGATTTCCCTCAACAGCACCTCGTCCTCAGCAAGAGCCTGTTTGCTCTGCCCCTTGAACATGACATGAACGTACGCGCCACACACATGAATGAAGATCATTATCGGGCCACGAGGAATACCATTGTCGAACGTCTGAACCTTGTAGTTTCGCCAGTTGACAGAGGCGCACGCCTTCCATGTCGCACAGTCACTATTGTCCCTCAGTTTCGGAACGCGATTCACAAACCTCCACAGTACCATGGAGGCGGACGTAGCAGGGGGTATCTTTCCGCCGTAAGCAATGCATACCTCCACCGCAAACGAAAGGCCCTTGCCAGATGTGGGTTTCCTTGTTACTGCTGTCACAAAGTCAGGTTCGTAGGCCATCTGGATGGTCTGCTCGAACACCTCTTCGCCCACTGGGACCACTGTGTCGGTTGGAGGGGCAATGTAGTCTTGACTAGAGAACGCCTTGTAAAGGAGCTCAATCTCAATCTTTGAGAGGGCGTCAACAGGGGTCTTGAGGCTGATTTTGGGAAGGTGCTTCCTGCCGAGCTCCTTGTTCGCCTCATTGATGATCTGTCTCGCCTTGTTCGTACTTATGCGACAGAACGCCTTCGTCAGGAAGCCTCCAAGAGTCCGCTCCGAGGTCTCACGGAGTAGGTCCTGGAACTCGCCTATGCGGATGCTGGCAGGGTGGGGCTGGGCGTACTTTGGTTCATCAGGGAACTTGTTCACGCGACGAGGATAGACATGAACGTGACCATACGGGTCGATGAATATGATTGTGACATGTGAGTTGAGTAACGACGCCATCTCTGCATACGTGTCCGCATATCCTCGCCGATACTGGATATTGAGATAGTACAACCGAATGTACGTGCCGTGTTCGAAGGGCACGTCCATCTCGATCGGGCCGGCTTCGTACTGCTTTGTGTTGGCCGTGGTCGTGAAGAAGTCGGCCACGATCGCTTTGTCGGC
>CAZSTY010000275.1:0-2551 GCA_964609885.1 uncultured archaeon | reverse complement strand
GCTGAGGCGATCAAAAGTGTAGAGGGCGTACGGCTTCTGGATGTCGAGTATGATTACGACCACAATCGTTCAGTGTTCACATTCATTGGCGAACCACAGAAGGTGAAAGAGGCCGCTCTCCGTGCCGCTGAGCTTGCCGTGGAGAAGATTGATCTCACGAAACATCAGGGTGCTCATCCCCGAATGGGTGCCGTTGATGTCGTTCCATTCATTCCGCTTCACGGCACGACAATTGGCGAGTGCATTGAGCTGTCAAAGCAGTTTGCTGAGGAGTTCTCTAAGAAATGCAACGTACCAGTCTACCTCTACGCAAAGTCTGCGACACGCCCCGACAGAGTGGATCTGCCCAACATTCGTGAAGGCGAGTTTGAGGGTCTGCGCGAACTCATCGGTACGGATCCAACAAAGGACCCTGACTACGGCCCAAAGAAGATTCACCCCACGGCCGGATGCACGGCCACTGGTGCGAGAAACTTCCTCATTGCATTCAACTGCAACCTCAACACGACTGATGTGCGTGTGGCAAAGGCCTGTGCAGACGCAGTTCGTGCCACAACAGGCGGTTTCGTCTACGTCCAGGGAATAGGCCTTGAACTCCCCGAGAAGGGTATGGTTCAGGTATCAATGAACCTGACACACCCCAAGCGGACCAAGATACATCAGGTCCTTGAGGTAGTCCGCAACGAGGCCCGGCGCTTCGGAGCGACCGTTGTCGAGACCGAGATTGTCGGCATGATTCCACTCTTCGCAATCCTTGATGCATTCCGCTACTACGTACAGCCAGAGAAGCTCGATGAGTCCATGATCTTGGACCTGTACTATCTTGGCGGGGCGGAGGACCCGAAGAAGAAGTCCTTCACAGAGATGTCTCTCATTGAGTTTGCTAACCAAGTGCGCCGCGCGCGTGCCACACCCGGAGGTGGAAGCGTGGCTGCAGCCATGGGCTCACTTGGTGCAGCGCTGGTGTGCATGGTGACAGGTCTGTCACTCTCAGGACGCAAGTTTGCAGCCATCAAAGAAGAGATGCTCTCACATCGTCATGCATGTGAGAACGACCGTGGTGTGCTCATGGGGCTGGTGGAGGAGGACTCAGCAGCCTTCGATAAGGTCATGAAGGCCTTCAAGATGCCCGAAGACACACCCGAGCAGAAGAAGGAGAAGGAAGAGGTTCTGGAAGAGGCGACGAAGCATGCTGCTGAGGTTCCGCTGAAGACCATGCAGCACTCTCTCAATGCTCTGGAGCATGCGAGGGTCGCTGCTGAGAAGGGCAATATCAACGCGATAACTGATGCAGGTGTGGCTGCACACGCTCTGATGGCGGCGATAGAGGGCGCGGCACTCAATGTGCGAATAAACCTTGGCAACATCAAGGACAAGGAGTTCGTGGAGAGGATATCGGCAGAGGTCGAGTCCATCATCACCAGGGGCAAGGAATTGAAGGCCGAGATCCTCGAGATTGTCGAGAGGCGGATGAGAGAACTCGCCGAGAGCTCATGAAACCCACTACTTCAATACCGCGGCGCCCCCCACAACACGTACAAGATACGGGGTGCCGCCTTCCTCTTCTATTGCTCTCATCACCTCGGTTTCGCGACCCGGTGCATACGCAAGAATAGTCCCACCCCCGCCGCTCCCGTTGATCTTGCAGCCAAGAGCGCCAGCCTCCTTCGCAGCGTCTATCATTCTCTCTATCTTCGGTGTGGACCTATTCAGTCCGTCACGCATTAGGGCATGGTGCTCATCTATCATTTGACCGAGGGTACGAGGATCCGGGGCTGGAGACCTGAGCAATGCGAATGCTCTCGCAGTCAAATCCCGGTTGCGCAGTGTTGCCAGAGTCATCCGCCTCACATCGGCCGGTAGACTCGAAGCATGTTTCATGACCTCTGTGAGCGGCGTCGCACGCTGGTCAAAACCGGTGATGATGTCCCTGAGGACCGCGTATCCCCGTTCCACCGTCGTCCGGATTCTGCGTAGGTCACCTACGGTGTCCCTCTTCTTCTCTCCCGAGTCGCCAATCACGAGGCTGTGTATGCCTGCTGGAAGCTCGGTCACTTGCGGCTGCGGCCCACATTCCACATGAACTATGTTGCCATATGTACATGCTGTGTGATCCATGCTTCCACCACTCTCACCAAACTCCAGCACCTCTGCCCTGAATGCGTACTTGACAATCGTTTCTCTATCAGGCGTCCTTCCTGAGAGAGCGGCACCCGTCAGAATCGAGGCGACCGCGAGAGCTGATGAGCTGGCTAGTCCTCCTTTCATGGGTATGTTGCCGCGAATCTCGATGTCCGCCCCCCGCAGCGGCACTATTCCCTCCGACAGGAGGACGTTGAACGCACCTCGAACGTAGTCGCGATTCCGCCTGTATGGGGCTGGAATTCCGACACGAAACTCGTCAACCTCGTTGAGGTCCAGATAGCGAATCCTGATGAGGTCGTCTGGCCTAGTGTGAACATCGACATAGATTCCAAGGTCAATGGTCGCAGTGATGACATTGAGCGAGAAATAGTCGCTGTGCTCCCCGAACAGGCATACCCTCCCAGGG